>JAYUZN010000851.1:0-7062 GCA_043751755.1 Bacteroidota bacterium
TTTTCGGTTCAAACAAAAGGCGATGACCTTATTTTGGCGATTCAAGACAATGGCTTAGGCATAGATTTGAATAAACATGGTCATAAGCTATTTGGCATGTACAAAACCTTCCATGCCCACAAAGATGCGCGCGGGATAGGCTTGTTTATAACCAAAAACCAAATAGAAGCAATGGGCGGCAAAATAGAAGTAGAAAGCGAATTAGGAATAGGTACGACTTTTCATATTTATTTTAAGGCATAAAATTTTGGCACGCAGATTTCCGCAGATGAAAGCAGATTTCGCAGATGTTGGGCTTGTATCTGCGCCATCTGCGTGAACTCACATCAAGCTCCGCAAATCCCTTTCTACTACTGCCAGATTATTGCGATACTCCTTATGCTGCGGGCTTTGCGCTACTAATGCCTGCAAGATAGCTTCGCATTGCTCAAAATAGTTTTTGGCAAGGCTATCTTCTCCTTTTTTACGAAAAAAATCCCCTAATTTCCAATAAGAAACCGCAAGTTCATTTTTGTAATCCACATTTTGTGGAAAAGCAGCATAAAGTTCTTTTTCTAACGCTAAATAATTCTCAAAAAAAGTCAAAGCCTTGTCTAAATTCCCCAAACTGCTATGAACCTCTCCTAATCTTAAATAAGAAATGGCAAGCCCATTTTTGTAAGCCATATTTTGCGGAAAAGTGGCATAAAGTTCTTTTCTCAATGCTAAACAATCCTCAAAAAAAGTCAAAGCCTTATCCAAGTCTCCCAAACTGCTATGAAGGTCTCCTAATTTCCCGTAAGAAATACCAAGGTTATGTTTATAAAGCGCATTTTGCGGAAAAGCGACATACAGCTCTTTTTCTAAGGCTAAATACTCCTCAAAAAAAGTCAAAGCTTTGTCCAAATTCCCAAAACTCATATAAAGGTCTCCTAATTTTGAATAAGCAACAGCAAGCCCATTTTTGTAAGCCATATTTTGCGGAAAGGTTGCATAAAGCTCTTTTCTTAATGCTAAATAACCCTCAAAAAAAGTCAAAGCCTTGTCTAAATTCCCCAAACTACTATGAACATCTCCTAATTTTGAATAAGCAATGGCAAGGCTATTTTTAAAATCCCTATTTTGCGGAAAAGTAGCATAGCCTTTTTCAAACAAAGCCTTCATTTTTTCTGCATATACAAGGGCTTGCGACAGGTTTCCATATTCTACCAATCTGTCAAAAATATCATTGTACAAAACCCCTAAGTCTTGAGTTTCTGTTTGCAAAAGCGGCGTTTTCTGCTCATACAAGGCGATTGCTTCTTGCAAGTAAGGAAAAGCAAGCTCAAATTTTTGGTAATCTACATCTATGGTTTTGGCAAGCAAAAAGAGAATATGCGTATAAGTCGTTACAGATAAGTCGTTTTTGCGGCTTGCAAGCGGGCGCAAAAGGCTCTCTGCCTGCGGATATTCGCTACTATCAAAATATATTTTCGCCACTTTGAACTGCAATTCAGGTGATAAGGCTTGCGGCTGCGGAATATATTGTGCCAGCAAAGACAAGGCTTTTTCCGGTTTTTGCTGATGTATATAGGCGGCAGCAAGCGGCAATACAAGGTCGGCTATTCGCTGAGCAGGCGGATAATCAAGGAGTTGCGTTTCCCAAAGTTCTATGTCTAAGGCTAAGGCTTCAAGGTCTGTATAGGCAACTGTATCAGGAATACGGATAGTTTCGGGGCGTTGCGCAGGTGCATCTGTAAAATGCAGGGTGCTACCCATTCTTTGCGAAAAAAAATCCGTAGCATGATTGGCAAGCGTGGCAAAACTCTCTTTTTCTATCCAAAATAAAATGGGGGTATTGAGCCGCAAAAGGGCTTCACGCGCAAAATTGATAGCCTGCATAGCGGGGTAGTCTATATGTGGCGCGCCGCTTTTTTGGTAAAAAAAATGGGAGAAATTGCGCACTATCAAAGCATTTGCTGGGGCATGAAGGGCTACTTTTTGGGCGATTTGCCCCAAAAAACCGGCTTCTTCTTTTTTATCCAACCAGATTTCTACGATTTCAATGCCTGTCGTTTGTGCGGTTTCCTGCAAGGCTTTCACGATTTCGGGGACTAAACCCGCATAATCCGCCATCGCAAAACGGTAGCCTCCATAGTCTTTTTGCGAAAGGAAGCGCGAAGCTGTGCGCATTTGTAGATAGAAATTGTGGGAGTAATCCATTATATTAAGCCCTTATCTTTGAGTATATCCTTCAAAATCGGGTGTACATCACACCAACCTTCGCCATTGTAGCCCAAAATAGAGAGATTCTGTCGCAACAGCAAAACTCTATTTGTATTTTCGGGCTTTTTCTGGGGATTCTTTGCCAAATCTGCCAAATCTTTGTAGAAATCTGCCGGATAATGCGTAATTATCTCCGATTGCCCATCACTTTTGAGGATTTCTTCCCGATATTCAGCGATTTGTGCCTCATAATCCTTTTTAAGTCCTGTATAAGCCGCCTTAAAATCACTTTCTATAATCAACTCCCTATCTTCATTCAAGGCATTTTCAGAAGCCGTTATCAGCATCAAAAACAAATCCCTTATACAGCCCCCACATTTTTCGATAAATAAGTCAAGATTTACGTCAAACAAAGCCAGATTTGCCCTTTTTGCAATCATATTGCGCATAGTTTCAAAACCCTTTTCATTTTTTGAGCCGTCTTTGTCAAAAGTTTTCACCATAGGCAACTCTATTCGATACGGAAAATAGCCTTTAATTTGCGCAAATCGCGTGTAAAAATACAGGCTCAAAGGGTAGGTAAAAATGGTTTTTGCTTGTATAGACGTGAGTTGCGGGGCATAATTGTAAAAAATATCTTCAATCGCCTTTATATGCACCTTGTCCATATCTTCCAAAATAAAGACAATATCCTTTTTGTTTTTGAGGTATAATTTTCGCCTTACCTCACGAATCAAGTCATTGCAAAGGTCAATAAGCTCCTGCAATTTGGGTTCAACGGTGGTTTTGAGGGTCGTTTTCAAGGATTTGCTGGCTTTTGCCGCTGCCTTAAAACGCCCAAAAAAGTTTATCAAGAAAGGAATCCCTATTTTTTTGTCCAAGCCTACACTCAATTCTGCGTCAAGATGCTTGTCAATGATTTCTGCTATTTCCTTAGAAGCCAACCATTTTCCTATTTTTTTGAAATACGCCTCATTAATTTCCATGTCTTTTGCCACCCTAAAAAGTTGTTCCATCATCACCACAAACAACTCTACATGGCTCAGGCTCACAGGGTCTAATTCTTCGTAAACCGAAAAATTGATGACCAAATATTGTTCTTCTATTTGTTGTTGAAAAAAATTCAGTTCTGTACTTTTGCCACAACCCTTGTACCCAATAAACAAAACATGCTCATATTCAGGGCTTTCTGTTTTCAGCCATCTTCTTTGTGTAGCTTTTAGCGCATCTACTCCCCGCGAAACCGCCGTTTCTGCCCGAAAAGCCATATCCGAAATCTGGATAGGTTGTTGTTTGAAAGAAACCGTAAAATCTAATAATTCTTCTGCTTTTTTGAGTGCCATTTGCTTGCTGTTTATCCAAAAATGAAGGCAAAGTTAGGGATATTTTGGAGAAAAAGCATTTTTTCGGAAGAAATAGCTATATTTGGCACGCAGATTTTCGCAGATTTAACCGCAGATTCTCGCAGATGGTAGTAAAATTGTATATTTGCGAAAATCTGCGTCCCTAATCTGCGGAAATCTGCGTGAAATACAAAACACTATGACCTACGACTACATAATCATCGGTTCAGGCTTTGGCGGCAGCGTCTCTGCCATGCGCCTCTCCGAAAAAGGCTATAAATGCCTTGTTATAGAAAAAGGAAAACGTTTTCAACAAAACGACTTCCCTAAATCCGATTGGCAGGCAAGCAAATACTTGTGGATGCCCGCCTTGCGTTTCTTTGGTTTGATGAAACTGACCTTCTTCAAAGAAGTCCTTGTCATCAGCGGCACAGGCGTAGGTGGAGGTAGCCTTATTTATGCCAATACCCACATTTTTCCGCCAGATGCGTTTTTTAACAATGCAGTTTGGGCGAAATATAAAAATTGGAAGGAAGTGCTTGCTCCTTTTTATGAAAGGGCAAGGTTTATGCTTGGTTCTACACAAGTCAAAAAAATGCACAAAGAGGACGAAGTGTTGCGAGAAATTGCGCAAGACATGGGCAGAGGCGACACCTTTGAAATGGTGGACGTAGGCGTGTATTTTGGCGATACAAAAGCCGAAACAGACCCCTATTTCAAGGGAAATGGACCGCTTAGAAAAGGCTGTATAGAATGTTCTGCTTGTATGACGGGCTGCCGTTACAATGCGAAAAATACTTTGGATAAAAATTATTTGTATTTTGCCCAAAAATGGGGAACAGAAGTGCTGGCAGAAACCCTTGCGACCAAAATCGAATTTATAAACGGGGAATATCATATACATGTCGAATCAAGCACAGGCTTTTTTTGGAACAAACAAAAAAGAGTCCTAAAAGCAAAGGGTTTGGTGGTAAGTGGTGGCGTGTTAGGAACTATGGAATTGCTCTTAAAACAAAAATATCATTTCAACACCTTGCCCAATTTGTCGGATACTTTGGGCGAAAATCTGCGCACAAATTCCGAGTCTATTGCAGGTTTGATAAATGCAAATGTCCCCCTCAATCATGGTCCTGCCATTACTTCTGTGTTCAATGCAGACGAGCATACGCATATAGAAGTGGTAAAATATGGCGCACAAGCAGGTTTAATCACCAAATTGGCGAGCCTTTCTACAGATGGTTTCACGTCTTGGGCGAGGTCTTGGCATTTTGTTAAAAAAGTAATCAAACAGCCTTTTACTTTTCTCAAAGTAACTACACAGCCTTTTTTTGGCAATAACTCTTTGATTTTGTTGGTGATGCAATCCCTTGACAATGCCCTGAAAATGGAGTGGAAAAAGGGCATATTTGGGGGAAAAATGCGTTTTGCCAAAAATGGCGCAACGATTCCTGCCTATATTCCCACAGGGCAGGACGTTTTGTATAGATATGCCGAAAAGGTAGGCGGAACTCCGCTCAACAGCGCGACCGAAACTTTCTTGAATATGTCCACAACGGCGCATGTTTTGGGCGGCTGCCCCATGGGAGAAACCGCAGAAACGGGCGTAGTAAATCAATTTTTTGAGGTAAATAACTATCCGAATATGTATATTTTGGACGGCTCTATTATTCCCTGCAATTTGGGGGTAAATCCCAGCCTGAGTATTACGGCTTTGAGCGAGTATGCAATGGACAATGTGCGGGAAAAGGAGGGGAATACGCAGGTCTCCTTAGTCACGCAGATGAACGCAGATTAAACCGCAGATTTTCGCAGATAAAGAGGGCGTTTTTAAGTACAAGTGAGTAATTATAATGTATTTTGCGCTACCTGTAGCTTAGGCTTTAGCCTGAGCTTTTACAAATTTGCCCGTTTCTGTCTAACGCAAGCTAAAGCATGCGCTACGCATACCGCAAATTCATCTGCGAAAATCTGCGCGAAACCAACAACTCTTATGAAAACATATCTCTATCTTTTTGCCTTGTTAGGGCTATTTTCCTGCAAAAAAGACCTTTGCAAAGACATTTCTTGCCAAAATGGAGGCACTTGTAACAAAAGTGGCTTGTGCGAATGTGCCACAGGCTACGAAGGCTTGCAATGCGAAATCGCTACTTCCAAAAAATTTATCGCCAATTATCATGCATTATACGACTGCATTTCTGCTGATAACATTGTTGCTATCGAAACAAAACCCGGCACAGACCCTTTGGCAGTAACCATTCGCAATTTGGGCGACTATATCTGTCCTGACGGCGATTACTTGATAACAGCAAGCATTTCCGCAGACTCCTTATTCATTCAAAATCAACAAGTTTGCCTCACAACAGGCACGCCGTCCGGCTATACTTTCAATGGTTTTGGCAAGCTCAAAGGCGACACGCTAAAAATGACCTATACAGCCTCTTACAGCGGCTCACAAATAGATAACTGCCAGGCAATCTTGATAAAACTTTGAACCATTCGGTTTTTAGCGTGGCGCACCAGCATTGCTAACTGATGACTGCTAACTGCTAACTGTTGCCTGTAAACTGCTCCATTTCTTTCCACATTTTCTCAAATTGCGTAGAAAAAGCCGCTACAAGCTCTTTTTCTGTGGAAACAATGACATTTTCGTGATTGGAAACGGCTGCGCTTTTCGTCCAATTATAGCTCCCATTTATTAAAATCGCAGTATCCACAATCATAAACTTGTGGTGCATATGCCCAGGCGTTTCGTCTATGCGGGTAGCGATTCCGACTTTCGCCATTTGCTCAATATCAGAACCCAAATCATGCCATTTCTCATTATCCGTCAAAATGCGAATCTTTATTTTTCTGCGATGACAAGCAATGATTTCTCGGCTAATTTTGTCGTCACTAATCGTAAATACGCAAATATCTGCGCTATGTTTGGCATTTTGCAAGGCACGAACTATCGCATTTGCGCAGTCTTCGCCGGGGCTAAAATAGGCTTTTGTCATATTTTGGGTAGTATGTGAAGTTTTTTTTGGTCTTTTTTGAAAGAAAGAAATCAGTTGTTGGAACATAAAAATTAGTTGTTTTGAAGGTTAAACCGTCCAAAGATACAACATTATCAGCCGTTTTTGAATAAAAAAGATACTACCCTTTTTCTCCCTATCCAAAAATAAAAAAAAACGCTTAGATTTGTGCGTTTATTTCTCGCAGATTTGCGCAGATGATAGCAGATAGCGCGGATAAATACATCTGCGACATCTGCTTAAATCCGCGTTCATCTGCGTGAAACCACCAATTATAATTCCATGAAATACACAAAACTATTCGCCATTGTCTTCGCAACTGCCTTTGCAATAGGTTGTGCGGACAAAAAACAGGCAGAAACAGCCTCCGCAACGGCAACTCAAAAGGACGATTTTAACTACATCGCCGACATGTTTGCCGACATCAAAGTATTGCGCTATCAAGTGCCGGGCTTTGACGCACTTTCCCTCAAACAAAAAGAACTGCTTTACTACTTGTATGAAGCCGCTTTGAGTGGACG
>JAYUZN010000852.1:0-7082 GCA_043751755.1 Bacteroidota bacterium
AGCACCCGCTCGAAGGGTTACTTACTCCAACGAATTTAGTTTCGCTGCCCTTCGAGTGGTCGGAGACCCTCGAAGCGGCTTTAACCTGAATAATTACAAAAAAAGCAAACAAACAGCTTACTCTAAGGTATCTCTATCTCCGTCATCATCTATTCTCAAGTCCCAAATTTGGTGCAAAACGGGTCTTAATGCCTTATTTTTGCCTTGCGCAATGAGCTGAAGCCCTTGATTGACCAATTGCCTTGCCTTGTTTTTGTCTCTCCACCTTAGCTTGTTAAATTCCTGGTCATGATATTTTATCCTGTTCACATCAACCGCCCCTTGCGTAGCCTCGTTTCGGATTTCTCTATCCAAAGCCTGCATCAATTCGGTCAATTCCTTTGCCTGTTTTCGGTCTTTAGTCGCCACAATTTGTTCCACCATTTTGCGAAATTCTGCGAAATGAAGGTCTATTTTTTCCATGTTAAAATTCTCCGTATCGCCGTTTGTTTTTATTTTCTGTATCAAATCCTCTAATTCATAAAAGGCTTCCTTCAATTCTTTCTCGATTTCGGGCCAAGCTGCGGCTTTTTCTTCGCCTTCTAATTTCAGCAATTCTTTGCGCAAACCGTCCAAAATTTTCATTTTGCCATCAGCACTTCCTGCTTCATTTTCCAATTGTTTTTCCAAAGAATTAAGCCTTTCCGAAATGTTATATGCGTTCACTCTTTGCGCAGTCTGTTTTGCTGCTGCGATTTGCCTCCCTAATTCGGCTTCTTCGGGCGGTTTCATCTGCTGTATTTCTATTTCTAACTCCTCTGTATGGTCAAGCAAAGGGAAATACGCACTAAATTGCATGATTTGAGACCTATCTACTTTGATAGTGATATCCACTGTGCTCCCTTCAGGAAGCAAAGCAGGCAGGGTTTCGCCCGTTATTATAACGTCATGAATCAAGTTATTTAACAATGGGTTCGTACCTTCTGCCTCATAATCTCCTTGATAAATAGGAATACGAATAATGTCTTTTAACATGCCGGGTCTTATCGTATTTCTCGTTTTCAAGCCATTAAAAACGCCTGTTGCTGGCACTCTTTTATTTTTTCCTAAACCCGTTACTGGCATAAATAAGTCCTTTTCTTCTCCGCGAAAATATTTGCCTATGCCAATGTGATAGGGCAGCACCTGCATGGCATCAAGCCCAGATATGCCTTGCAAAATGCTAAATTGATGCGGTTCACACTCCAATTTATTGCCTTTGTCGTCATATACTTGTATTTCAAAGGAATTTGACCTGCCTGCTACCAGCGAAACATCGATAAGGTTCGCTTTTTCGCTCAACAATTTTTTGCCGCTTGACCAACCCTCACCCCCAATGGAGCGTACTACCTCTACATACATTTTTTCCAGAAAAATGCCTATTGTTTTGTCTTTCAGCACTTTAATAGCTATCATCTCATCTTGTTCTACGGTGGTAGCCTCATATTTTAGGTCTAATTGCAGCTTGGTTTTGTCCCTTGTAGCCTCTTTCACTTCTTCGGAAACCGAAATCGTAGAAGCGAACAAGGCAGCTCCTTTTGCCACAACCGTCATCGGGTCTACAGAAGTATCAACTTTATCTGTAATCTGCTCCTTTAACATTCGCCTCAAAATAGGAGAATAGGTAGGACCGCCGACCAAAATCAAGGCGCCAAGGTCTGCTCCTTTGAGGTTATTTCTTTTCAAAAGTCCTTTTGTGATGTCAATAGCTTTTTGAAAAATGGGGCTTAAAACCTTTTCCATGTCTTTTTGCGTTACTAAGACATCAATTTCGGGTTCGTCTCCATTGTCATCTTCAAAAGGCAGGTCGCCTAAATTGGTTAAAATATTGTAGGAATCTTTGAAAGACATCTGAATTTTGGCATCTTCTGCGAAAAATTTGAGTGCGTTTCTCAACATTTCTTTTTTACCCCTATCTTCTAGCACGCTATCAATCGCAAAATTGGCTTGCAAACTTGGGATAATGATTTCATCTACAATGGCTTTATCTAAATTTTGACCGCCCAGCCAATTGTCCCCGTCTGTGTCTTTTACGGACAAAATGCCTTCTTCTGCCTTAATCAAAGCTGCATCAAAGGTTCCGCCGCCAAAGTCAAATACCAACCAAAAACCGTTTTTATTTTTGGCATCAAGTCCATACGCCGTTGCAGCAGCTACAGGCTCTTGTAGGAGTTGCACCTGATTGAACCCAGCCAATTTAGCGGCTTTCATGGTTGCTTCAATCTGTGGATTTAAGAATTTGGCGGGGACGGTAATAACAATTGAAGAAATATTTTCGTCTTTGACCACAGATTTCAAAGTTTTGAGAATTTCTGCGGATAACTCGTCAGAGCTATAGTTTCTGTGCATGTTTGAACTTTCGTCCTCATGCGTAGTTCCCATCATGCGTTTGAACTCGATAAAGGTGTTTGTTTTGCCTTTTTCAAAGGTTTTTAAAGCTCTTGCATAGTCATTTCGCATAACATTGTAGGCGGCATCTCCTACGATGATGTCTTGTTTTTTGTTAAAATGAATGCAAGACGGAAAAGTATCTTTCAACGTATCCGATTTTTTGATAGTAGGAACGCCATTTTCCATTCGTGCGATTGCCGAATTTGTCGTGCCTAAGTCAATACCATAGTCTATTTTGTTTCGCATAAATAATTGAGAGAATTGAAAATTGTGTTACACTGAGCTTGCCGAAGTGAGAATTGAGGATAAGCAAGCATTTTAATATCCTACAGAAACCTCTATATGTGCGGTTTGAATCATTTTGTCGTTATAATTCACTTGTGGAATGAGAATTTTGGTAATAATTTCTGAGTCTTTTTCCAAATTTTCGTCAGGAATAGAGCTTGTAACAATCACTTTCATTCCATGATGAAATTGTTTTCCCAACAGTTCGGGCATTTCGTAGCCATTTGCCACAAGATTATCTTTGAGCTTGCCCACCGAAGCCAGTAATTGTTTTAAGCCTCTTGTTTTGGCATCCATCAAGTTTACATTTCGCTCAATCAAATTGATTTCACTTGCCACTTTTAATGCCAGAGAATGGTCTATTTCTGCCTTAGCTGTCGCAGGTTTTTGGGCTTTGAGCAGAGTTATTTGCGTTTCCATTAGCTCTGTTTGCTTTGCAAATTCTTTGACCAAATTTTCTTCCATAGCCGTTTTTGTTTGGCTCAACTGCGCAATTATATCTGTTTTATCTGCCTGTTGCCGCTTATTCATCAGGAAATATAACAAAGCAGAAAGAAGGATAGCCGCAAGTACGCCCATAATTCCATACAAAGAGTTTTTGCTCAAAGAAGTGTCTATAGCTTCGATTTTTTGGGTAGCATTTTTTTCTGTGTCCGAAATTTTTGTTCCTAATTCCTGCTTGGTTTGTAGGAGGGAATCGCTGTTTCCTTGTGTTTTTGCTTGCAAAGTGTCCAACTTTTTCGCAGTTTTGGCAAGGCTTATCCGAAGTCCCGCAAGGTCTGCTTTGAGCTTTTTGTTGTCGCTTTGTAAGGATATGAGCTTGTCATTCAAGGGTTTGAGTTCTGCTTTTGTAGCATTTTGCGCAAATGCAGACAGACAGAATAGGAATAAAAATGTGAGTGTTATATGTTTCATGTATTAAAAATATTGTAAATATGTAATGTTGAAGATATTAGATGTTTGTGAAGAAGATGAGCTGTTTGTGAGGACACAAACGGCGGCAAAAGAGAATGTGTTCCCGTTTTTAGTATTTCCCTTCAAAGAATTTCATAGCAATAATGCCCCCTATCACAAACCCTAAAAAGCCTATACCTAAAGCACCACCTGGAATTGCATATATCCCACCCATAAATGCACCTAAACCTGTACATATTATCATAACCCCACATCCTGGATTTTTAATAAAAGGGCGAATTACCACAACCGTAAAAGCACAGATAGCAAAAAGGACTCCGAATCCCTCTTTCCCCCAAATGGCAAAGACTAAACCCAAAAAGAACACTATTCCTACAACCCATTTTAGCAAAACAGGAGTATCTTCATTTTTGGTTGGACTTGAAATTGTAGGCTTAACCGTTGTAGGAGACGTAGAAATAGGTGAGGCAATATATGTACTCACCCCCAATTGCGCACATAACTCCTTCAGCGATTGCCTGTTCGGAAGGTAGCGAAGGTCTTTAAACTCCTGCGGCATATCCAAAGTAGCCAACAAATTGGTAGCTGTCCATGCTTCCTCTAATAGGGTTTTGTATTTTTCTATGACTAATTGTTGCGCCATAAATGCACTTACGTCATTCATATTTCGCCCAAATTTACGATTTACTGCCTCTATTTTTTGCTGAGCATGCTGCGCATCCTCCTGCGCTGCGTTCACTTCTTCGATAATATTGTGCTGCGCTGCGTCTGCGACTTTGGCAGATAATTTGAGGTAAGTAGCATCACTTTTCCCCAGAGCAGCCGCAATTTTGGCGAGAACAGGCTTTGTTTGTTGGATTAAATTCGTGGCATTCTTAATCGAATCAGTGTTGAGTGCCATTTTATCCAAAATCCGAGACAAATCTGCCGCCTCCGCCTTTACCTTTTGTTCCCGCTCCCTGAGCGGCTCCTCTGCTATCCATGCCTGTACATGATTTATGTGTTCTTGACATGTCTGTTTCACACTCTCTTTGCTTGCCAAAGTCGCTGCTTTTTTGAGCAAATCCAACGAAGCCCTGCCAGGGTCTCTCTCCGAGTCTTTGTAATGCTTAAAATGCTCAATGCCACATGTAAGCAATTCCTTCGCGGTTTTGTCTGCAATTGTTGTATATTTGGGGTTTTCTGTCCCCAAAATAGCCGCAAGTTGCGCCAAATTTCCCGAAGTTTCCGCAATCAAGACTTTGCCCGCCTCATGCGAATTTGCCTTACTCTCTTTTCGTTTCGAAGCCGATAGCTCAATTTTCTGCTCTATCTGCTCAATCGGTTTCTGCACAAAACCCGCAAAAAAGTCCTCTTTTGCCGAGAAATTTTGTTTATTCAACAGCTCCAAAAAGAGTTTTGTCGTAATATTTTTATGTGTCTCAATTTCTGCTTGCAATTGATTCAAGAACAAAAGTTGAAGGTCTTTTTTATTCGTTTTGTAGGTTTCATCTGTGGCAAGTGCTTTGAAGTCGCGGAAAAAATCACTTTCCAAAAACTTGATTTTCAGGGAAATACCCTTTTCGATATTCGCATTTGCGCCGTCTAACGCGCCGCTCAAGTACAAGGTAGAGAGGTTGCTATAAGCAGACGCGTTTTTGGGCGAAACCTCGCCATGCGCCACCATTTTTTCCCAAATCGTAGCAGCTTGCGGAAAATCGGCTTCTTTGAGGGCATCAAAAGCCGCTTCATCTGTTATGGCATTTCCTTTGTAAAACCAAAACAAAGCCGCTAACATTTTGTCGTTGTCAAGGCTAAGTTTAGTCGCAGCGTAGCTCACTGTCTCAAGCGTTCTATGCAGTGCGCCGAGTTTTGGCAAACTGAAATCCTCTTCGGGGGCTTGTTCGGCTTCTATATATTGCTTCAAACGCCGCACTTGTCGTTCCTGCTCGCGTGCAGTCGCCCCGACAAGCAAGCCGATGATACGGTATGGATTTTCGAATATAAGGTTCATATCCTATATTTGTTTCAAAGGTAAAAACAAACGATAACAATTCTATTTCTGCGCAAATGTAGAGAATTATTTTTAATTGTAAATATTAATTTATTTATTTTTTGCGAAATTTAATCACATGCCATTTTCATTTGTAACTATCTTTGACCGTTTTTGGCGAGTGGTCATTGAGCCTATCCGAAATGCCCGCCATATCCTATCCGTGGTAGGAGGTGTTTTCTTGCGATTTGAAAAACCGCAAAACTATACAGCTTTATGGCTCTTTTTCTTTATCTGCTATCATCTGCGAAAATCTGCGCGCCTCAAAACGGACTCCCCAGCATAAAAACCCTCTCCTCCGCCCTTGTAAACACCGTATAAGTCCAGCGAATATATTGGTGAATATCTCCTCCATAATTGGGTTCAAAAGCGATAATAACATTCTGCCATTGCCCTCCCTGCGACTTATGCCCTGTTATACAATAACCATATTTTATTTGTAAAGCATTTATATAGGGGTCTTTTGCGATGCCTTGTGCAGCTTCTTGTTTACTCATTTCCAAATAAAAAGACTGCCTTTCTTGCCAAATTTTATACGTCTGTTCGGGAGAAAGCTGCCCTAATTTGCTTTGCAACAAATCTAAGACTACTTTACACTCAATTTCCTTCATTTCTCCCATGTTATTTTCAAAGCCTAACAAAACATTCATCCATTTTAAGCCATATTTTTCTTCTAATGTTTCGGGATAAACTTCTATAACAGCCCCCATTTCCCCATTTGCCAAAAAAGGGAAAAACTCCGTTCCCCAAGTATAATTATTTCGCACCACCATAATCAAATCTCCTGCAACTAAGACCTCCTGCGTTTCATTATCCAATATTTTTTGGCGAATAGCAAGATTAATCTGCATAGCCTTATTGTTAGAATAACACAAAAATAATACTTTATCTAAATTTCCTGATTCAAAATACCCGCTGTACGTTTCCAAAGCATCATACGCATTGTCCATAGTTTGAACATCTCTGCCATATTGCAGTTCTAACACAGGGTTTTCTTCGCCATTTAGATACGCATCACGAATCAAAACGGCATTTTCTAACACAAGCGAATCATAAGCCTGCCTTTTTACCTCTGCCAAATGTGCAAAATATATATTTAAGCCATATTCTCTGTCCAAAAATTGCGGGTCTAAGGCAGGAGAAAAATCATTGCCAATCGGTGGCAACTGCACAGGGTCACCAATAAACATGAGTTTGCGTGGCACATTGTCTTGAAACACATAATTTAACAGATTTTGCAACAATCCCGACCGCAAAGACTCGTCTTTTTGGTCGCCAATCATAGAGGATTCATCTATAATATAGACCACTTTTGCGGTTTCTTTGTTGTTTTTGACCGAGAAAAAAGGCGTACTTCCCAAGCCTTCTTCTACGCTAAATACGTGATGATGAATGGTATAAGCCGGTTTTCTACTGCGTTTTGAAATGACTTTTGCTGCCC
>JAYUZN010000853.1:0-11122 GCA_043751755.1 Bacteroidota bacterium
AGTTATGTTATGCAAGATAGCCTTCGTTTAAGCCCACAAAAAAGCTACACTTTTCCCTATCAAACTTCTGAAATCGCCTTACACTTTCTCGCGCCCAGCATGAGTGCCAGAACTTGCGGCACAATTTGGTATCAAGTGGCAGAGCATGGACAAGAATGGAAGGAACTGCCCGCAGATTTGACCTTAAAATGGGAATATCTGCCTTCGGGAACCTATCATATTCGCACCAAAATCGTGAATCCTGACGGAGCTGAAGGCGACATTGCCGAGTTATGTGTGATAGAAATCTTGACTCCTTTTTGGAAAAAAACGAGTTTTCTGCTTTTTTGTTTTATCCTAACAGCCATTTTGATTGCAGGAATTGTGTGGAAAATTGCAGAAATCCGCCGCAAAAAAGACCTAAAAACATTGGAAATCAAGCATCAACTTCAATTGGAAAGAGAGCGAATTTCCAGAGATTTGCACGACAATATTGGGGCAGAAATCACAGGCATTATTCGCAATATTCATTGGTTGGAACGGCTGAATTTGCCTCAAGAAGAAAAAAAGCAGTTTGAAGACATCAGCAAAACGGCTTCGCAGATGATGGATACCTTGCGCGAAACGATTTGGGCAGCAAATCAAGCGGCGATAAGTGTGGAGGATTTTTCGGATAGATTGAAGGTGTTTGCACACAAAAGAAAGGGCGATACAGTCATTGTTTTTAAGGAAAAAATAGCCTGCGACCGAACCTTAAACCCTACCGATACCCTCAATTTGTATCGTCTTTGTCAAGAAGCTATCCAAAATGCTCTCAAACATGCAGAAGCTACGGAGATTTTGGTAGAAATAGAAAGCAATGAAAATCAACTATTTAAGGTTACCATTTCGGATAATGGAAAGGGTTTTGATATGCAATTGCATTATGCAGGGCATTATGGCTTGGAAAATATGCGGCATAGGGCGGCAGAATCGGGAGCTACTTTTGTGATGACTTCGGAAGTAGGAAAAGGAACGGTGATTGTGGTGGAGAAATAGCGTTGCATAGTTGTGCGGTTTTTCAAACCGCTATACAAAGCGTTCTATTCCTTCGTGCGGTTTGAAAAACCGTACAACACGATAAAATCAGGCAATATTTCTTTTAAGGCTTTATAAAAAAGCCCTTATTTTTTGATTTTCCCTTCCTTCAAGACACAATACAAATATATACAAACAGTTAGCGGTTGCCATATATGATAATAGCCCATTTTAATAGCTTATCTCAAAGCCAAAAAGAAAAGACTTTTAAAGATTTCTATCGCAAGCAAAAGCCTGTTTTTATCCGTAGAAATTGGTCAGCTTTGTGCAAATTTTTGACGGAGAAAGACGACAAATTAGACATATTTCAAGATGTTATGGAAGCTTTTTATAAAATTTTGATAGGGACAGGCTTTGTTATAAATAACCCTATAGGCTTGTTTACCACTATGGCAAAGCGGCGGATTAGCAATTGGTGTAGAAAAAAAGCGCATGAGTATAAACATGGTGCATATATTGTCGAAACATGGGCAGAAGACGAGGAACCCGAAAAGAACTATCTGAGTCAGGATTTCGCAGACTCCGCACTTGCTATCCTCAAAAAAGAGTATCCTTTTTATGCCCAACTGTTATATTGGCGTTTTATTGTAGAATTAGACTATGACGAAATCCAGCAATTAGACACTATGCAAAATGGCAAAGAAAGGACAAAACACAATTTAGCGGTTCAAATGGGACTTGCCAAAAAGAAGTTAAGCGAAATTGTGTTACACTTATAATCGTTCATTCATTCAACATTTTAATCCAATATGAACAAAGATTTTTCAGAACGAGACCAACAAATCAACGATTATCTTACCCATAAGATGACCGATGAGGAACGAGCAGCATTTGAATCTCAACTTAGTATAGATAAAGAGTTGAGGGAAGCTGTTGCCTTGGAAAAAGAAATGCTGCGTTTTTTCCAGCAAAGCAAAAAGCATGAGACGGAACGGGCAAGGTTCGTGATTCAACAAATAGAAGCCGAAACAGCACCTGCAATTCCTGTCTCTTTCAAGCGCAAAAAATGGCTTTGGGCAGGGCTTTTTGTCGCAGTGTGCAGCGTTGTGGGGTTTAGTTATTATTTCACTCGAGATGAAACGAATCCTGCCCCCAATATTTTGCCTCCTAATATGGCTGATAAAGATAGCCTTCGTAGCTTAGATACAGGGCTTTATCACAATAAGGTCGAAAACGAGACATTAGTCCATTTTCCAACTCCTAACATAGCGAAACAAGCCGTTAAGCCCTCACAATTCAGTGATTCATTAGCGACATATACCGTTTTGCTCAACGAAACGCGAACGCAACAAGCCGAATTGATGACTCTATTGCGCCAAAATATAGCATTGAATCAAATCGTGCAAGATACTTTAGCCGCCTTGCTTAAATGCAAAGAAGAAAAAGGCACAGGTAGCGGAATTGGCGCAGTAAAAGAGCCTAAAATGATTACAGATTCTGTTATATTAGCCCAAATATCGCAATATAAATTCCCTACAGCCCCTCAAAATATGCAACAACTGAAAACCCAAAAAGCCACAATAACCAAATGGAAACATGAAAATGAAATACGTATAGCCGAGGCATTGCACCGACAAATGGATTTAACAAGGTGGAAAGGCATTTATAAGGAGAAATTAATAAAATGTCGAAAATAAAGTTTATTTTTTGATTTTCCCTTCCGTCAAGACACAATACCCATATATTCAAACATTTAGCGGCTTATTTTTTATGCGTTAAGTAGTACCAACTAAATAAACAAGGTTAAGATATTGGTTGTATTGCTGGTGCAAGCGTCCGCTTGTACCTCCTTTCTTGAAGCGTCCGCTTCCGAGTATAGAAGCGGACGCTTCAAGAAACTGCCACAAGCGGACGCTTGCGGCAGCTATCGCAGTAATTTAACCCCGTTTATTTTATAATAACCCCTTATAAGTATCATTTTTTCTGAGTATATATATATATTTGCAAAATAAATATTTTGCTATGCTTAAAAATCTATTTTTAGTAATATTATTCGCACTTTCAAGGTTTTTGCAAGCCCAAGGCTGTGAGTTTTTAGCAGAAACAAGTCCCAAAGTAATCCATTCGAGGCAGATATTGCAAGATATCATGCGAAGTACCCTTTTGGGCGAAAAAGCGAATCTTATCCTAGAAATTGAAGCTTATAACAATATTACGCCCTATCATTGCATCTATTCGGGTTATGCCGTTTTTGATACAGAAGAAGGAAATCAAATCTTGTTGAGAGAAGAAGTATATGACTCTTGTATGTTGAGGTGGGGCGGAAAAGATGCCCTCGCCTATATAATTGCACATGAGTTTGGGCATTATCTCATTTATCAAGAAAGCCCGCATTTATTTAGCGATATAGATACCGTCAAAGAAGCCGATGCAGATAGAAGAGGCAATCTTTATGCCCGATTAGCAGGCTATAATCCCTGCAATGAGTCGGCGTTTCTTATCAACAAAATGTATGAACATTGGATAAGGGATAGCAGACGTTATCCTTCGCAAGCTACTCGGCTGCGGATTGCACAGCGCGCCTGCGAAGCCTCCGATTCATTGGCAGTGTTATTTCGCATTGCCAATGAAATGATGATAGAACAGCAGTATGAAAATGCTATCCACTTGTTTGATTACCTTTTGCATCATTTTGCTGCGCCAGAGATATATTTCAATGCGGCTTTGGCGCGTATAGGCTTTGCTTTGCAGGTAAAAAATGAAGGGATTTTTCGCTTGCCCTTGCTAATTGATACCCGAACAGGCGCGCTTCGTACCGCAAGTGGCGATAGGATAAAAGGGCGAATCAAGTATTTGGCACAAGCCGATTCTTTGTTGCAGATAGCTGCACACAAAGCAAACATGCCATTTATTGCCCACATTTATGCCAAGTATGTTCATTATTTGCAACAAAGCCCAGACATTTCTCCCAAATTAAGGCAAGAAGTGAATGACCTTAGTACAGCAGATAGAGACGTTTCTTGCGAAGGATTAATCACTTTGATGCAAGGAATGGTAGCAACAGATAGCCTAAAAGCCGCATTTTTTTTTGGAAAAGTGGAAACTTTTTTTCCTACAGAAGTAGCTTGGAATCTAAATGTGCTGCAAGGAAAAACAGAGCTTTCCTCAAGTCCGAATCGGCAAGGGATATTGGCTCAGGAAAGCATTGCACGAATAACTACGCGTGAGTTTGCGCTTGAGAAAGCCCATTATTTACTGTTATCATTAGACACGCTGCGTTTTGTAGAAACTACTGAATACCTCTATTATGTTCTTTCCCACCCTGATTCAAGGGCAAAAAAACAGATTGGGATTCAAACCATGCCTCAATATTCGAAGACTACGCAGTTTGGCGTTTCTTTGGGGCAATCTTATACAGGAGTACAGCAAATCTATGACGATTCTTTGCCCAACAAAATGCTAAAATATACCTATAAAAGTTTGGGACAGGAAACCATTTTGCAATATGGCTATGGCAATTTTAATGGCATTATTTTTTGGTTTCGACCTGACGGAACTTTGTATAGGTGGACTTTGTATGATTTTGAGTAGTTTAACACATTTAAGTACAAGTGAAAAATAATCTAAACATATATTTTCGATATATCTTATTGATTATGATAAACTTATAATAACTTTCATTTCGGCATAGTTCGGCGATGCTCACTAGCCAAGCTCAATGCAGCGCAACTCTCAACTTATAACTTTCAACTACTTAACACACATTTTTTAATTCATTCTATATGAAACAATTACGCTTATTTTTGGGGCTTTTGCTTCTTTTTCCCTGCCTTTTGTTGGCACAAGACCAGGCAGATTGGGATACGCTTAGGGCAAAGGCGAATGTTTTTTTCAAAGTAGGAGACTATGCAAAATCGCTCCCTTTGGACTTGCAATCTCAGCAGCTGGCAGAAGCTAAATGGGGGAAGTCCTCCGATAAATACATGAAAATCACCAATCGATGTGCGATTGATTATTTTCGCTTAGACAGAAACGATAAGGCGGCTATTTTGTGGAAAGAAGCCCTTGATATCCGAAAGCAATGGGTAGAAAGTCAGGGAAAAGTAATTGAAAAAGACACTACTTATTTGCAATATTTGTCGAATTATGCCATCGTTTGCGAATATTGGGAATCCTTAACTATGTTCCAAAAATGTGTAAACTTCACAAAGACTTTATATGGCGACAAACACCCCTATTACGCTACTTCTTTGCACAACCTGGCAGGTATTTATACCAAAATAGGGAAAGAGCGAGAAGCCATAGTGCTAGAAAAAGAGGCATCATCTCTCCGAAAAGCTGCCCTAACAACGGATAATTCAGAATATGTAGAGTCTTTGAATAATTTGGGGGTGATGTACAACTCTATAGGCGAATGTGAAAATGCCCTGCCTTTCCTCGAAGAAGGGCTATCTATAGTGAAAAATAAATATTTGAACATGGCTTTGTTAGATAACTTAGCAGTATGCTATGCGGGTTTAGGCAAAGTGGAGAAAACCTTAGACTTGCAGCAAAAAGGGCTACTGCTCATAAAAGAAACTTGGGGCACAAACAATGTATATTATGCTAAGGCTTTAGCGAATTTAGCCCTGACTTATACGAATATGAGCAAATACACAGAAGCCTTAGCCTCGTATCAAGAAGCTATCTCCTTGCGAAAAGAAGCCATGGGAAAGGATTACTATGACGATCCTTATATTCAAATCAACTTAGCTGCCCTTTATTGGGATATAGGCAACAGGCAGAATGCTTTTCAGCTATTTTCGCAGATAAACAAGCAAAATTTTAGTGCTTACCAAAACGAAAGCATAGGACTATCTGAGCAAGACCGTCAGCAACTTTGGGCAATTACCGACTATAATTTCAAAGTCTATATTTCCTTGTGTTTCGAGTTAAAAGATACTTTTCCCGAAGCGATTTGTCAAGCCTATAACAATCAACTTAATACAGCAGGGATTTTGTTGCAAGGCACAGAAAGGCTGCTACAAAGCCTTCGACAAAGCCAAGATACCAACATTTTTCGTTTATACAATCAATTTATTGCCCAAAAAAAATTAGTAGCAAAATGGAGTACTTGGGACAGTCTGCAACTGAAAGATGCGAGGATTTCGCTCGAAATAGAAGCAGAAAAAGCCAGTAATATGGAACAAGAATTGGCGCAAAAATCGCTCACTTTTCGGCAGGCAAGCGACACAATTGGTGTTCAGTGGCAGCAAGTTCAACAGGCACTCAAAACAGGCGAAGCGGCTGTAGAAATCGTACGTTTTCCCAAGCGGCAGAAAGCGGGAAATAAGGGCTTTGCTTACGCAGCCTTAGTCCTTACCCCCGAAACAAAGGTGCATCCCTTGTTTGTTCTCTTGCCTTTTGGCAAAGAAATGGAGGGCGAATGGTATGAAAACTATCTCAAAAATTATATTGGTAGCCGCAGCAATGATGACCCTCTTTCTTTGCGAGATACGCTTTCTTACGCCCGTTATCTCAAGCCTATAATGTCCGCAGTTGGCAAGGCAAAAACGATTTATTTTGTGGCAGATGGTTTCTATCACAAGCTGAATCTCAACACACTTTGGACCGAAAATAAGCAATATGTGATTCAACAATGGCAAATTCATCAAATCGCAAGCACGCGTGAGCTGCTCCATCGGCAGCCCGAAAAAGCCTTGCCAGCACAAGCTACAGCGGTTTTGTTTGGCAATCCTACTTGCGAAAAGTACGCCAATCCAGTAGCTTCAAGAAATAGGGCAGACGCATTTTCTTCTTTAGACTCGGCAGAAGCAGAAGTAAAAATAGTAGGTGAAATGATGAAAAAGAGTGGTTTTCAAGTACAAATATACCTCAAAGAAGCCGCAACAGAAGAACAAGTAAAAGCCTTGCAACATCCTACAATGGTGGTTTTTGCGACACATGGAGCCTTTATAGATGAAAAAGTGGCAACATACAGTAGCCATTTTCACCCCATGTATCCCACTAAATCTATGCTGTATTTCGCAGTTTCGCCCGAAAAAGACACCTTGCACCGAGAAGACGGCATTTTATATGCAGCAGAAGCAGCTTCCTTGAATTTGGAAGGAACAGAATTAGTGGTGCTGAGTGCTTGCGAAACGGGGCTTGGCAATGTCGAAAATGGGGAAGGCGTATTCGGTTTGCAAAGGGCATTTCGCATAGCAGGGGCAAAAGATTTGTTGGTAAGTTGTTGGGACGTAGATGACGGAGCCACAAAGGAGCTGATGACCACTTTTTTTGCCAATTATTTGGAGAAAAAAATGAGCAAATTCGAGGCTTTTTATCAAGCACAACTATCTCTTATACGCAAATATCCTAACGAACCTAAGCTTTGGGGAGGCTTTATTTTGAAGGAAAAAATGGGGAATTGAGGGGGACAGGCGGCAGCCTTAGTTTTGCAAAATATCCCCAAAAACCGCCTAAATATCCCTTACAAATTTTTTTCGTTTTTTTTTGACATGAGCGACTGTTAAGGTACAATCAATAAGCATACATACTTCTTACACGCACATTTGCTATCCATAATTTGGCAGGGCTTGTATATTTCATTTTTCACATATTTTAACTTCACATACTATTATGAAACACGTTTGGATTCCCATTCTTTTGCTACCGACCTTATCGGTAACAAATGCCACTTTTGCGCAAAAAGCGCCTGCAAAAACGGAGCAAAAGGCGCACAAAAAATACACACAGGCAGAGATTTTTGAGCTTGTAAAAAAGGCAATTAAAGAAGAAGGCTATGACGAGAAAATAGCTCCGATTACCCTAAAGTCTGCCTTTGTGAATGAAATAGGCTTTGATTCCTTAGATGTCGTCTCCTTTATTTTGAGGATGGAAACAGAATTTGACATTACGATTTCTGATGCACTCTTAGAAAGCATGACAACTGTTCAAGATGCTGTAGAAGTGATTGAGGATTTGCTCACGCAGCAGCAAAAACATGTGTATCTCACGCCTTATTCTGCCCAAAAGCAAAAAGAGCTGAATGGTGTGAAAATGATGCTTTTGCGCTACAATCCCAAAACGCAAAAATACAGCACTCCTATGGTATTGCGTTTTTTTCCTACAACAGTCGAAAAGCAGATGAAATTCCCAAATTTGAAGGTAAGTGGCAGCGAAATCTTAGAAGTAGAAATCCCGAAAGGCTATCAACTTATTGCTTATTCAGAAACACAATTCAAAGGAAAGAAAACGCTGTTTTCTGCTACAGAAAAGCCGCTTTTGCTGCATTTGGTGCAGGAAAATGTGTATTCGTTTGTGGTGGAAAAAAAGGAGTAATTGTATTGCCTTGATGCTTATTCTTTCCAAAATTTATTACTTATTCAAAACGTATGAACAACAAGATTTTCTACCAAAACGTAGGAATAATAGCCATTTTGATGCTATTTTCCCACATCTCATTGTATTCCCAAAAAGACAAATTCCCGGTAAGACGCTACAACGAAGGCTATTCTTTCGGCGAAATCCGGGAAAGTCAGCAAGAGGCTGTGCGGGTCTATTCGCAGTCTTTGGGGCTTACTTACACCTCCTTAGTGCTGCCCGACAAAAGCCAAAATGAAATTGGCTTGAATGCTTCTTTTAACAATCGGTTTATAGTTGCGCCCGTCATGGCAGATATAGACTTTTCGCGCTTTATCTCTTCAGGCGCACTCAGAGATGCGATTTCATTAGAAGGGACTTTGAATTTCGCTTTGCCTGTAAGAAGAAGGAGTGGCTTTTTTATGCCTTATCTTGGCGCAGGCTATAGCTATATTGGTATAACAGACTATAACATGTCAAATCCGCTTGCAAAAGCGGGGTTTATGTTGAATTTCAGGCAAAATTTTTTCATGGATTTTCAATACAAACAAACGATTCCCCTTCAACATGCTGCCTCTATCAGTCAAATAGGCTTTTCGATAGGCACAAGGGGCAAACCTTTAGCGGTGACCTGGGAAGCCATAGGTTGCGTAGCACTGCTGGTAGGCGCAATCGTTTTGTCTGCCAACCATTAACCATTTTAAATCATTTATCATGCTAAAAATCAATACAATACAGTTCGTTTTGGGTATCTTCATACTCATGCTACTTCTGCAGAGTTGCGTAAGCTTGCGCCCCAATTCTCTCAGTGTTTCTTCTCCCGACTACAATCAAAGACGCAAGGTAGAAGATGCACATTTTCAAAAAAAAGTGAATGCTATTGGCATCTCTTTCGTGGTAGGGACAAGCGTAGCTGCGGCAGGGGCAGGCTATTTTTACAATGGCGGCGTGCAAATGCAAACGCCTGATGCGGGTATTCAGCCTATTCGCCCCCTCAATGCTGCGATAGGCGGCGTTGCTGGCTTGGGAGTGGGCTTACTTGCCAACAAAATCATGGGGACAAACAAAAGAGTAGAATGTAAAAGTGCCGACTTGTGGCTCAAAAAAGTGGACAAGCATTATATGGTGTTGCCCAAAAGCCTTTCTACCTCATACAATTTTACGGTTATTAACAAAAAGGCTGATGGGGCTTTTGTGGTCAAAAATATGGAGGACTTGAAGGATTTTCACAACGTTTTTCCGGACAATGAAAGGGCTGATGACATGGTAAAGCAAGCGATTGGAGTTGTAGGACGGTCGGATTTATTGGAGATTTACAAACTTTATCCTAATACGGCTCATGCGATGGACATCAAGAAAAAATACGTTTTGACAAGCTCCACGATGTCCGAATTGTTTTCGGCGATTGACAGATACCCCGAAACGAATATAAATGTGGAGAAAATGGCACTTAATCTCATCAAAGATGGCTATGATGCGGAAAAGTTTCATAAACGCTACCCCAATAGCCCCTATTCCAAACAGGCGATTGTCTATGGCTTGCGCAACTGCTCAAATTCGCAAATATTGAGTTTGTACGAAGCCTATAAAGCGGTTTTTGATTTCGGTCCTACGGATTTTGACCATTTGAGCAGTACTTCTGCGGATAGAAAAAACTATTTGGAAGCGCAATTTATAATAAAACCGCCAAAAACGGTGGCTGATGTGGAATTTGTCTATCGCAAATTTGAATGGCTTAAATATGAGGGCAAAAATCAGGATATTATTGGGCATTATTGGAACACATCTTATGCCACTTTTAGCAAGGGAAATGCCCTACTCAATTTTATGCGAACGCTTGCTACGGACAAAAATTATGCTTCTTGGGGCATTTCTTTGTCGGAAGTCAATAGTTTTATCGAAACCAAATTGAGAGGCGAAGTGAGTGCAAGCGTTTCGGCAAATGTGCAAAAAAGTGTAGGAACACCGAATGAGGAATGGAACAAGTGGTGCAAAAATAGTACTTATACGGCTGGAATGGTTTCTGATGCGGGTCAAATTGAGTATGTTGTATATGGCTACGTGCGCAATAATAGCAAATTTGATTTGCCGATTTCGGTGCAATCAAGTGGGAATTTATACCTTAATTCTAGTGTGGAAGGAACGGGGCTTTGGACGGGTTTGCTTGTGGCACTTGGTACAGGTGGCAGAAATAAATCGAAGTCGCTTGTTGGCACGCAATCCGAATCTTTTTATATTCCAAGCCTGCCTGCGAATAGTTCGAGCATGTTTGCGATAAGGTTGGATTATGGGCAAGGCGTGCGTAGAGAAGGCATAAATGTAAATGACTGGTTTAAGTATAAAAAGGAATTATCCTTTGAAAATGCGACTGCTTCGGTGAGCTATTCGAACAGTCCTGTCTCAAAGTACACCTTGGAGCGGCAAGATGCCTGGCAAACGATGGCAAAAAATGGCTTAACTGGGGCTACTTTAACGGATTTGTTCAGAGGCACAGAGGTAAATGATGAGAGCTGGCGCAAGGAATATGAGCGGCAATTGGAGGAGGCAAGGGAGCAGGCAAGGCGATATCAGGAGGAAAGGGAGGCAAGATATGCTGAAGCTAAGGCTACGGGTGTTTACTGGGAGATAGATAAAAAAACCTCAGAAGAAAGCTATACTTGTAGCGGCACAAAGCATACGTATGATGTGGTAACCCTAACATGTAAATGTTACAATACAAGTGTTATTAATCTTTATTATTGGGAGGGATATTGTGATGGTAAAGCGGGGTATTACAATAGCA
>JAYUZN010000854.1:0-5143 GCA_043751755.1 Bacteroidota bacterium
ATCAGGGATAAGTGCTGCAATTACATTCACAGACCTGCTTTTTCCGCCGGGGTATCTTAATGGACTTTTTATCATATTGAAAATTGTATTTTGACGACAGCATGAGCGTGTCCTTTTAGGAGAAACCCATTTTGAAATCGCAAAAGCCTGTTTATGATTGGTAAACAAGCAAGCAGAAGGTGCTTCATTTATGTCAAAATTTTGTCTATGAATCTCCGTTAATTCTTCTGTTAAAAGAACTTTATATTTGATACCTGTTATTTTACCTATTATATTCATACATTGTTAAAACAGAAAATGATTCTAAAAAATTATACTTACTTCAAACAAGTTAAAACCCTACTTTACGCGAACAGATAAAATAAAGGCAAATTCAATTCGCTTTCTAAGGCAGTGATAAAACTTAAAATGTCAGAGTCGTGTTTTTTGGCAAGAAATTTCATATTAGCTAATGGGAAAATGATACGATTGTGCGATTTTCATATATTCTGAAAGCAATTCTTTTTTCTTTTCTAAATTTTCTGTATGCCGAATTTCGATTTTTAATGCCACACATTTTTCCCACATTTCAATGCCTTTTTTGCCCAATAAACTATGAATCCCAAAGTCTTGAATGAGTATGTCATTAGGGTCGTCTCCTTCAGGAGTTGTACCTTTTTCTGCAATAACATAGCCCATTTCATCAAAATCTAACACAATTCTTTCGCAAGGTTCAAACTGTGCCGCAATAATTGGGTCGTGTGTTGCCACAAAAAATTGTGTATCTTTTCCTGCCATTATTTCCTGATATATGCCAATCAAATCGTAGCGAAAATCAGGAAACAAGCTATTTTCGGGTTCATCTACTAATAAAAAACCTCCTGTTGTTTCTTGCGCAAAAAATAAGCTAAAAATATGCCCAAGCCGAAAAATAAAATTGCGAATCCCTGTACTAAGTTCGTTGTAAGGAATTGTTTGGTTTGTACTTGATAATTTAATGTAAGCCAACAAGTTATCTGTTAATTGAATCGGCTTTTTTGCACTTTCGTAGTCAAAATATAAGCCTACTTTTCCCAGCATTTTGTCCCAAAAAAGGGCTAATTGTTTCAAAATATAGGGCTGTTTTTCCTCAAATTCTGTACGCAAATTCTTATAAGATTTATCGCTATTTTCTTCTGCAAATACATGAAAAGCTTCTTCTCGTTGTTTGATAGAAAAGATGAGTTGCTGCCAGAAATTGGCAATATGTGCATTAGAAACACAATGAAAAAGTTTTGCTTCTTTTCCCGATTTTAACGCATCATTTAATGTAGTTTCTGGAACATTTTTTATTTTTAATAAATCATTCGTATAACTTTCAGCAGGAGAAAAAATGCAAGTGTCTAAGTAAACCGCTAAATTTTCACGTTCTTCTTGCGTATATATATATGCGTTCAATGATGCGTTTTCAGAAGGAGTATAGCCTCTATGGGTAAAATTTTTGACTAAATAATCCATCTGATATAACCAAGTTGGTTTTTTATCTATCACTATTTTTACCATAAAGCCGCCCCATAAACTATAAAATGTTGTATCTTTTTGTTCGATTTTCGCAATGACTACGGGAGTATCCATAGGTTGCGCCTTTACAACTATATTTTTGAGAAATTTCAGCAAAGTACTTTTTCCTGTCCCATTTTTTCCGATAAAACATACCTTATCCAAAGGCTCGCCTGCTCGTATATGCCCTTTGGGATAGGTAAAATCTATCTCAAAATCTCGAAATTGCCGATAATTAGGAATAATAAGTTTGGTTATTTTCATATTTTTGGTAGAAATGTGAGCATCTCTGCGCCACAAAGTACGGCATTTTCGCCCAACTTTCTTGTATATACCTGCAAAATTACCCCGTTTTCGTGCTGTTTTTTTGTTTTTTAGGGAAAAATAGCAAGCTCTAATAGATTACTTTTTTAAATAGACAACGCCCATTAAACATTTTTCGTTTCTATGAAATATTTTTCCGTTAAGTAATCTATATTCTTGCTTATCTTTGTTGCTTTATCTAACATACAACGTTTTTTCCATTAACCGTACTTATACAAATGAACAACATTTCTACACGCTTGTTTGCTGGGAGTTTGGCTCTGCTCGCCGCCTCTACTGCAACGGCACAGACGTATCTCACAGGCACCCGAGCTGACGCGAAGGTGCAACATGCCGAATGGATTCAGATAGAAGATTACACTTCTGTCCCTACTTTTATCCGTTATGGCGAAAATGCGCACATCCCTGTCGCATATTTCCCTACTTATGCCCAAAAATTGTTTCAACTCAATGACGACTATGGGTGGAAAATCAAAGATGCAACTACTGATGAATTAGGCTTTTTTCATCAACGTTTGGGACAAACCTATAAGGGCTACCTCGTAGAAGGGGCTACTTTTTTGGTACATTCCAAAGGTGGCGAGATTCGTATGCTAAACGGCGATATGTTCAATGATTTGAATGTGAATGTAAACAAAACCCTCACAGAACAGCAGGCTTTTGAAGCGGCATTGGCAAGTATTCAAGCAAAAGAATATATTTGGGAACAGGCAAATATTCGTCAATCGCTTACGCACGCAGATTTGGCAGAAAAACCCACAGGAGAATTGGTGATTGCTGCCAGAGAAGGCAAGTTTTTTGACCGAGATTTTCATTTAGCCTATAAATTCGATATTTATGCAAGCAAGCCCCTTTCGCGCAACTACGTATATGTAGATGCGCAAACAGGAGAGGTCATTTGCAAGCAAAATCGGATTCATACCGCAGATGTAAATGGCACAGCAATTACGGGATATAGCGGCACAAAAACCATCATTTCAGATAGCTATGCAGGCGGTTTTCGCTTGCGAGAAGTGGCAAGAGGCGGCGGAATCCGTACTTTGAATATGCTCACAGGCACAAACACAGGGGGCGCAGTAGATTTTTCTGATGCAGATAACACTTGGAATAACGTGAATGCACAACTGGACGAATATGCCACAGATGCACATTGGGGTTCTGAAAAAGTATATGATTTTTATGACAATAGCTTTAACCGCAATGGAATAGACGGCGCAGGGGGCTTGATTTACTGCTATGTACACTATGATGTAAATTACTTTAATGCTTTTTGGGACGGCGCAACCATGAATATTGGTGATGGAAGTGGTGGTGCAAGCCCTTTGACTGCTTTGGACATTATTGGGCATGAAATGACGCATGGGGTTACGCAATATACAGCATCTCTTGTGTATCAAGATGAGCCAGGTGGCTTGAATGAGTCTTTTTCAGATGTATTGGGAACGGCTACTGAACTTACCGCAAAGCCGGGGGCAAGCTGGGATATTGGCTCTGAAATTGGCGTTACCCTCCGTTCTATGTCTGACCCTAAACAGTACCAAAATCCTGATACCTATTTGGGAACTTATTGGGTAGCGGCTGGCGGACAAGATAATGGCGGCGTTCATACCAATAGTGGCGTTCAAAATTACTGGTTTTACCTCATTGTCATGGGCGGAAGTGGGACAAATGACAATGGGCAAAGTTATAACATTTCAGGATTGGGCTTGGTAAAAGGGGCTGCTATTGCCTATCGCAACCTTTCTGTTTACCTTACTGACCAATCTCAATACATAGATGCCCGTACAGGTTCTATTCAAGCCGCCGCCGATTTGTATGGAGCTTGTACCCCAGAGGTGATTGCAGTTACGAATGCGTGGTATGGCGTGGGCGTAGGACCTCTATTTGTGCAAGGCGTAACGGCTGATTTTATGGCGCAACAAACAGCAGGCTGTGCCGTTCCTTTTACGGTTCAGTTCAACAATCAAACCTCTAATGGCGGAACCTATAGCTGGAATTTTGGTGATGGCGGAACAAGCACCCTTGCAAACCCTTCGCATACTTACAATGCTTTTGGTACTTACAATGTGTATTTGAATGCTAACGGCGGAACTTGTGGGACAGATAATATTAACAAACCTGCGTATATTGACATCAACGCCAACAATCCTTGTATTGTAGTCATGAATCCTACTACGAGCAATCAAACACAATCTACTTGTAGTGGCATTTTGTTTGACAATGGTGGAACGGGCAATTATGATGATAATGTAACAAGTACCATAACGATTGCGCCGACAGGGGCTTCAACTGTTACCTTAAATTTCGCAAGTTTTGCCTTAGAAGATAATTATGACTATCTCTATGTATATGATGGACCGAATACAAACAGCCCGTTAATTGGTACTTATACAGGAATTGGCATAAATAACATTCCAAATGGCGGGGTAATTACTTCGACAACAGGGGCTATTACCTTAGAACATACCGCAGACCAAGCCGTAAATGAGTCGGGCTTTGAAATAAATTGGGCTTGTGCATTGCCTACTGCGCCACCAAGTACGAATTTTGAGGCTTCTTCCACCAATTCTTGCAATGGTACGATAGATTTTCAAGACCAGTCCACACAAGGACCCGTTACTTGGGCGTGGAATTTTGGTGATGGGGGAACTTCTGCCCTTCAAAACCCTTCGCATACCTACACAGCAAACGGCACTTATACCGTTACTTTGACGACTACCAATGCGAATGGAAATGATGCGGAAGTAAAAAGTAACTATTTGACTATCAACATGCCAGCTGCTCCCGTTGTAGGTGCGTCTAATGTATATGTATTGAGTGGACAAACCGCCAATTTGAGTGCGACCTCAAATGGTACAGTTAATTGGTTGGATAACACACAAACGCAGGTCGGCACAGGCACTGCTTTTACTACGCCAGCTATTACTGCGAATACTACCTATTATGCGCAAACCTCTGTACTTGGAACGCCTATAAATGGCGGACCTGCTGACAACACGATTGCGACTTCAGGGATCCCCGGCTCTCCTGCGCACTATTTGATTTTCAATGTAAACCAGCCTTGTACCCTCAAATCGGTGAAAGTCTATGCACAAGGGGCAGGAAATCGGGTTATTCAACATAGAGATGATACAGGGGCGGTGCTTGCACAGTTAGCAACGAACTTGCCTGACGGAATGAGTGTTGTACCCTTGAATTTCCCCCTTACTTCTGGGCTGAATTTCCAACTTGGGGTAGATGCTTCTATTCAAAATGTGAACTTATTGCGTAACAATGGCGGCGCGAGTTTCCCTTATCCTGT
>JAYUZN010000855.1:0-5070 GCA_043751755.1 Bacteroidota bacterium
TATGATAGCCCTTTGCCATGGCAAAGGGCTACCATAAGACGGCATAAATCCCCGTTTTGCGCAAGTCCTGATGATAATAAATTTTCCTAAAAAAAACACGCCTAAAAACTAAAATAAAAAATGCTCAAACTAAAATTAGATACCGACCCTGTATGGGTAAAAAAGGTCGTAGAAGGCAATATTGCCGAAATCCTGACTGACCATGCGTATTGCGAACAAAAAGCGGCTTCTTCTGCCATTTCTTTGTTGGTGCATTATCCTGAATATGAGGAACTTGTAAGCAAAATGGCGGAACTCGTGCGCGAGGAAATGAGTCATTTTCAAATGGTGCATAAGCTCATCAAAGATAGAGGCTTTTCTTTGGGACGTGAGCGCAAAGACGAGTATGTGAATGAATTACAGCTTTTTTTCAAGAAACCGGGACAGGCAAGAGAAGAAGTTTTGGCAGGAAAATTGCTGCTTTTTGCCATGATAGAAGCCCGAAGTTGTGAGCGTTTTTTGGTGATTTCTGAAAATATTGCGGACAAAGAATTGGCGGATTTTTATTTCAATTTGATGAAATCTGAGGCAAGGCATTATACGATGTTCCTCAAATTTGCGCATGATTTGTGTCCAAATATAGATATAGAAGGCAAATGGGCAGCTTTTTTGGAATATGAGGCAGAAGTTATCGCCAAAAGAGGCGTGAAGGAAACGGTGCATGGGTAGAATATAGTCGCTGTAATTTTTGACGGATATTGGCTACTTATCTCTTTTTCAGCACGCAGATTTTCGCAAATGAAAGCAGATAGCGCAGATGTATAACTACGTTCCGTATTTCTCATTTCTCATTTTTCATTTCTCATTTTCCCCACACATGTCATTCCTTCAAATCAACGCTGTTTCCAAGCGTTTTCAAGACCACCTTGCTGTAGATAACGTTTCGCTTTCTGTACCAAAAGGCAGCATTTATGGCTTGCTCGGTCCAAATGGAGCGGGCAAAACGACCATTATTCGCATGATAACGGGCATTTTTGAGCCAGATTCGGGCGAGATTTTGTTAGATGGGGCGAAATTGGAACGGCGAGATATTTCAAGAATTGGTTACATGCCCGAAGAAAGAGGGCTTTACAAGAAAACAAAAGTCATAGAACAAATAACGTATTTATTGCGTTTGAAGGGCTTGGACAAGAAAAAAGCAAACCTTCTGGCGTGGGAATGGCTCGAAAAAATGGGCTTGCAAGATTGGGGCACACGCCTCACTTCTGACCTCTCAAAAGGTATGCAGCAAAAAGTGCAGTTTATTTCTACCGTTGCGCATGAACCCGATTTGCTGATTTTGGACGAGCCTGTTTCGGGCTTAGACCCTGTGAATGCAAAGGTCATGGAGCAGGAAATTTTGGCGTTAAAAAGAAAAGGAAAAACCATTATTTTTTCTACCCATCGTTTGGAGCAGGTAGAGGATATGTGTGATGGTTTGGCTTTGATACATAAAGGCAAAGTCTTGTTAGAGAATACTTTACCCGAAGTAAAAAAACAATTTCAGAAAAATCTTTTCCGCCTCGAATATGCAGGAGAAGCTGATATTATGGCAAGTATTCCCGAAATTAACATTACAGATTCACAACAAGGCAAAATTATTTTTTCGGTAAAAGATACTTTTTCTACAGCCTACCTCCTCAAAAAATTGGCGGATTTGCCGATAGAAGTTACGGCTTTTGTGAGAGAAGTGCCAAAACTGAACGATATTTTTATAGAATTGGTGGGCGGAAATGCCTGATTTCACGCAGATTTTCGCAGACGAAGACGCAGATTTCACGCAGATTGAAAAATTAATTTCAATATTATTTGCGAAAATCTGCGAAAAAACCTGCGAAAATCTGCGTGAAATCCACAATTTGGCGTTACTTTTGCGACAGCAAACCTCGTATGGAATCTACAGACGAATTATTAAGCGAAATAGCCGAACTTAAAGCCCAAAACGAGGTTTTGAAGCACGAGCGCGACTCCTATCAACATCAATCGGAGCGCGTAAATGCTATGCTTAACAGCTATCATGGCAGCATTTGGCATATAGATAAAAATTATTGCGTGCTGGAATGTAACCGCTATCTTGAGGAGGAAATGGGGTATTATCATCATTTTGTTCCCGAAAAAGGGGAACCTATTTTTGGAAAAAAGGGATTTGATTCAGAAGCTGCCTTATTTTGGAAAAAAAATTATGACATCGCTTTGCAAGGTAATATCCATATTTTCGATTTTCCCGTAAAGTCGCCCACAGGCAAAAGGATTCACGAATGCCATTTTTTTCCTTCAAAAGATGAAAAAGGAAATGTGATAGGGGTGTATTGTTTTAAAGAAGATATTACACAGCGAAAAGAGATCGAAAGTTTAATGTTAGAGACACAAGAAAAACTGTCTATGGCGCATCAAGTCGCAAAATTAGGCATGTGGACTTTGTGCTTTGAGACCGAAGCCATTCATTTATCCAAAGAAATGCAAGTGATGTTGGAGTTAGACCCACCTTATTTCAGCCCGCTTGTGATGTCCATTAGCGAATATCAAGCCCAATTTGTGCAAGGGGTAAGCCGTACAAAATTTTCGGAGAGTGTATTGAATATTCAAGAAAACAAACATAACATAGGATACGAAGATAAATATGAGTATAATTTGCGCTCTGCAAAGGGCAATGAACTTATTATTTTTGTAAGAAGAAAAGTAGTACAACAATGTTTAATAGAGGGTTTGTCGCAAGATATTACGGAGTTTCGGACTATAGAACGGGAACACGCACAACTCACAAACAATTTGCTGCAAAAAGTCAAGGATTCGGAGCAGTTTACCTATATTGTGTCTCACAATTTGCGCTCTCCAGTTGCTCGATTGTTGGGACTTACGAGTATTTTTCAAACAGAAAGCCCTAATAGTGAGCATAATAGCTTTGTGGTAAAGACTATTGAGAAAGTGGCAGGGCAGTTAGATACCGTCATCAAAGACCTTAATTCCATACTTTCGCTCAAAAATGACCGTCAAGAAGATTTGGAAGTCTTGCATTTGGCTACTTTGTTGGAAAATGTGAAAGAATTTGTGGGTTCTGACATTGAGAAATCAGCCGCAACGGTAAACATAGATGTGTCTCGCACGCCCGAAATTTTGGCGATTCCTTCGTATGCGCATAGCATTTTTACCAACTTTCTCACCAATGCCATCAAATACAAACACCCAGATAGACCCCCAATTATCTCTATTACCTCCTTCCCAACCGCCAAATATATTCGGATAGATGTGTCCGATAATGGCATAGGTATGGACCTGGAAAAGGTGAAAGCTCGCTTATTTTCGCCTTTTTCTCGTTTTCATGCCGAAAGCAAAATAGAGGGAAAAGGCTTGGGCTTGTTTTTGGTCAAAACGCAAATAGAGGCTATGGGCGGAAAAATAGAGATACAAAGCAATGTGGGAGTAGGCACGACTTTTTTTGTGTATTTTCCGCTTCCTGCCTCGTGATTTCGCGCAGATTTTCGCAGATAAAAGCAGATTTCGCAGATAAAAACAACTATATCTGCGAAATCTGCCAACATTTGCGTTTATCTGCGTGAAAAACGAAACCTTTTCAAAACCTTTTCGTATAAACCCTCACAACTGGGGTTGTCACGGATTTGACGGGTTATAGCAGGTAGAGTATAAGCATGCAGTGTCTTGTGTGGGAGACACTTTAATAAAGAACACTCAACACTCAATCGGCAACACTACGTTCGCTCTCGCAGCCTAATTAGATTAGGACGCAGACGTTTTCCGAAAGCCTGTAGCCTATTCAGGATTTCATTATGGAAGACGCATCATCCCAATAGGTCGCTGCAAGGTCAAGTTATGCGCCTTGCCTAAGATTAGGTAACAAAATCCTTGTGATTGACTCGCTGCTCAGGCACCACAAGGAACTTAAGAGCAGATAAGCATGTAGAAGGCTTTGCACTCTTTAGCATCGGACGAGGGTTCGACTCCCTCCAACTCCACTTTCACGAATATGTCTCTAATAATCAATAACTTATGATTTTTTAGAGACATTTTTAGAGACATAATTTTTCACGCCTGTTCGTATCAAAAAATGTAATTGATATGAACAAAAAAAATGTTGCCAAAATTTACTCTGCGAATGGCGATTTGGCTAAAAGATGGTTTGTGTTTTTTTTAGAAAATGGGAAAAGAAAAAAGGTATATGGAGATATAAATACCTATCCTTGCAATGAAACTCGAATGAATGCCGCAAAAAAAGTTTTGGAGGAAATCCAGACAGGCAAAAAAAAGCCCTGTATTGTGGCTAATATTGAAACATGTTTATTGACCCGCAACATTTGCGACAAAACCCGTTCTGACCATAAAGCCAAAATAAATAGATTTAGACAGTATTTTGAGTTGAGAAAACTTGATGATTTCACGTCTGATAATGCAAAAGATTTTTGCTTATGGCTCAAAACTGAAGGGCTTTATGATACTACCATTAATCACTATATTATCCTTTTTCGGGGCGGGTTCAGGGATTTGATTGATGAAGGAAAACTTACGGGAAAGAACCCGTTTACAAATGTAGGTCGCTATAAAACGGATTACACCCCTGCAAGATACTATACAAAAGCCCAAATCAATGAACTAATGGCTGAAATTGATACAGATACACAACTTAACATGTTTGTGGGTTTTATCTATTATTGCTTTATTCGCCCCAAAGAGCTAAGAAATTTGAAAGTTTCTGATGTGATTATTGATGAAATGCGGATAAGAGTGCCTGCGAATGTGTCGAAAAATAAAAAAACGCAGTATGTAAGTATCCCTACCTATTTTGCCCCATTGGTAGAAAACTTTGTAACGAAGCGCGCGCAAAAGGATTGGCTTTTTGAATCGAGGACTTGCACAGGTAAGCAGATAGGACACAATACTATGTACAATAAACATAGGGCTATTTTAGATAAATTGGGCTATGATAATACGCAATATTGCCTTTATTCGTGGAAACATACAGGAGCTGTAGCCTGTGTAAAAGGAGGGGTAGGTATGAAGGATTTGCAGATTCAATTACGACATCACAGTTTAGACCAA
>JAYUZN010000856.1:0-5442 GCA_043751755.1 Bacteroidota bacterium
GTATGCCTATGACAAAAGGCGCAATAAAACGCCTTGAATTGTTGCGTACTCGTCCAGAGATTCGTACAAAATTGTGGAATATTGTCAATACTTTGCAAACGGGTTTGAAGGAAAAAGGCTTTGATATTGGACCTACACAAACGCCTGTAACGCCCGTTTACCTCAAAGGTAGCACGCAAGAAGCAGCGAATTTGATTATAGATTTGCGCGAGAATTTCGGCATTTTTGTGTCTGTTGTTACCTATCCTGTTGTAGAAAAAGGCGTTATGATGTTGCGCATTATCCCAACTTCAGAGCATACGATTGAAGATGTGAATCAGACTTTGGCGGCTTTTGAGACCATTCGTAGCAGGGTAGAAAGTGGGGCGTATTTGAATATGAATCCGATGGAGGTTGCGCAAGGTATGAAGGTGGCTGATGCGTAAAAAATGCGGCAGGTTAGCGGAAATGCTTCTATTTTCGCTAACTTTGCAAAAAATGAATAATGATTTATTTATGCCATAAACATGATAATACAAGAAAAAATAGCTCTCGAAAACGCTGTAATAGCAGGTGAAAGCCTCACTTTTTTGAAAAGTCTATCAAGTGAAAGTATAGATTTAGTCATTACTTCTCCACCGTATTTTCAACAAAGAGACTACGGAAATGGGACTTTTGGCATTGGAAATGAGGAAGAGGAGGAAACATATTTGGAAAATATCTTGGCTATTTTCGCAGAATGTGTGCGTATAACAAAGGATACAGGGGCGATTGTGTTCAATCTCGGCGATAAATATATTGACGGGGCATTGTCTTTGTTGCCCTACAAATTTGCGATAAAAGCCATTGAAAATAAGCAAGTTTTCTTGATAAATCAAATAACTTGGTCAAAATTGAATCCTACGCCTCGTCAAGACAAGCGAAAATTGATACAAGCTACCGAGCCTTTTTTTCTGTTTGCAAAATCCAAAAACTACCATTTTGACTTAGACAATTACTTGAAACATTTAGATGATTTGAATAAAAGCAACAAAAGCAAGCCTTCGGATAAACTTGGAAAACAGTATTTTGACCTAATAGAACATTCAGATTTAGCAAAAGAACAAAAAGACGAGGCTAAAAAAGCCCTTCAAGCTGCCATTATTTCCGTTCACAAAGGCGAAATAGACAGTTTTAGAATGAAAATAAAAGGCATACACAAAGAAGCTTATGGCGGAATGGAGGGCGGCAGAAACAATCAAATTCGCAACAATGGCTTCACTATCATCAAAATTTTGGGCAATCGCCTCAAAAAAGACTTGATAGAAAGCCCCGTAGAAATGACAAAAGACAATTCTCACCCCGCCGTTTATCCTTTGTATATTATTCAAGAATTGATAAAATTGTTGAGCAAGGAAAATGACATAGTGTTAGACCCATTTTGCGGAAGTGGTACAACTTGTGTCGCTGCTAAGAACTTGAAAAGGAGGTATTTAGGCATTGAAATTAACCCAGAATATGTGGAACTTGCGAAGGGGAGATTGGAAAAAGTAAGTTTTACACAAGAGATTTTTATATGACAGAAAAAGAAATTTTGGCGCAAGCTTATCAACAAGCAGAAAAGGCAGATTTAGCTACTTTTTCTGAAATCGTGAGAAAAGACATTGATATGCTAATTGAAAAAATTGGTAGCAATAAGTCTTTGGTTTCTGCATTGGCTACGAGTTTGGTAAAAAAGATTCACGAACCTACGCAAGATATTCGTTTGCATAGAACGGATTTTGAAAATGGCTATTCAGCAAGAGTTTTGGATACGCAGGTTATTTCGCCTTTTTTTAAAGATAATTTTCCTAAATATGCCAATAAAGAAAGCTCTTTTTTGACATTAGCCACACGTGAGCGAATTAAATGGACAAAAACGGAAGGAATACAGTTGAAAATCAGAGATAAAAACTTGAAAGATAGCTTCTTAAATATTTTTGACCAAATAGAAGTCCATCATCAAAACCCCGAAATACATTTAACCTACTTATTTGCCAAACTAATTGCGCTTTCCAAAGAAGAAGAACAGCTATTTCAAACCCTGAATTTGCAAACAACTGTATCAAGTAGCTTAAATATTCATGTCATTATCAATATGTTAAGCGAATTTTTTGAAGGAAAACTAAGTTCTCGTTTGCCTGTTATTGCCATTTATTCTATTTATGAAATATTATTGCCCAAATTTGAAAGATACCAAACTAAAAAATTGGTAAACTTACAAGTTCATACTTCTTCGGATAAACATGGATTTGGCGATATTGAAATTTATAACAATGACAATAGCCCGTTTGAAATTATCGAAATCAAACATAACATTCCGATTGACAAATATTTAATTTTTGATATTGTCAAAAAAACAAAAAATACGCCGATTAATCGTTATTATATTCTGACTACTTTTAACAATAGTTTTGAAAATACAGATTCTGAAAAAGAAGTAATAGCATATATATTAGAAATAAAAAAAACGATAGGAATAGATATTATTGCAAATGGAATAATTACCACATTAAAGTATTATTTGCGATTTATTGATAATTATGACGACTTCATCAAAATTTTTACCCAAAACCTGATAAAAGATGCGCAAAATTCTACGGAAATCAAAAATTTTCACATAGAAAAATGGACTGAAATATTGCAAAAATACTAACGACCCTAAAACGATATTGCATTAATCTGCAACAGCTGCTCAAAAAATAACACAGAAACAACTATGCCAACCAAAAAACTAGGAATCGGCTCACAAACGATTCAAGACTTTGCAAACGAAAACTTGATTTACGTAGATAAAACCGAAAAAATCTACGAACTCATGCAAATTAGCAAGCATAATTTCCTCATTCGTCCTCGTAGGTTTGGCAAATCGCTGTTATTAGACACAGTAGCAGCGATTTATGAAGGTAGTAAGCCGCAATTTGAAGGCACTTGGATACATGACAAAATAGACTGGACAGCGATTCAACGCCCGACTTTGCGTATAGATTTTACGCTCATAGAATATGATGCTTGTACATTGGAGCAGGGCTTGCAGAATTATTTACGTCCTATTGCCCGAACACTTGGAATTGACATTACAGATTTAGGGGCAAAAGGCTTATTTCTGCAAATTATCGAAAGTTTGGCAGAGAAAAGCGAAATAATAATCCTTATAGACGAATACGAAATGCCTGTAACGGATTTTGTGGGCAAAGATGAGGTAAAATTGCAGCAAAATATAGACACATTGAAGAAATTTTATGGCACAATGAAAGGCGCAGGTCGCCATATTCACAGAAGTTATATAACTGGAGTAAGCAAAATCGGCAGAATTAGGGTGTTATCAGACTTAAATATGCTCAATGATTTGAGCCTTGACGAGCGATTTACGACTTTGTTGGGCTATACAGAAACGGAACTGCGCTATCATTATGCAGAGTATATAACAGAGGGGGCAAGACGACATAATTGCACAGAGGAGGCGTTTTTGCTACAAATCAAATTCCATTACAACGGCTATTCATGGGACGGAATCGAGGAAAATAAGGTTTATAATCCCTTTTCTATCGTCAATTTTTTTCAAAGTTTCCAGTTTCTCAATTATTGGTTTGAAACCGGAACGCCTACTGTTTTGGTGCGTGGGGCAAAAAAACAGCAATTGACAATGGAGGATATGGAGCATATTAATGCAAGTGGTAATTTATTAAAAACGGCAAACTTGAGAGAATTTTATAGCCTTGCTCTCTTATTTCAAGCAGGGTATTTGACGATTAAAAAAGTCTTAGGCTTAGATTCTTATGAATTAGGTTTCCCCAATCAAGAAGTAAGAGAATCTTTCGCCTCTTATTTATTGGCAGAGTATGTAGAAAAAGATTGGCAGGAAATGGAATATACGATTGCACATAAGCTCAAGATGCATTTAGAACGGGAGGAACTCAAAGAGGCTTTTGAGGTCTTTGTGCCTGTTATTTCTTCTACAGGATATGATATAACAAAGCATACAGAAGGCTTTTTTCATACAATTATGCACGTATTGATGTACAGCACAGGGCTTGCGGTTTTTTCCGAACTCGCCCCCCTTAATCCCCCCACTGGGGGGACTATGGGGGGAAGGCTTGATACCATTTGTATAGGTCAAAAAGCGATTTATCTATTTGAATTTAAAATAAACTCTTCCGCAGAAGCTGCAATTAAGCAAATCAAAAAACTCAATTATGTTGAACCTTATAAGTTACAAAAGAAAAATATTTATCTTATAGGCGTAAATTTCCTTACAGCCGATAAAAAAATAAAAGGGATTTTGGTGGAAAAATGGAATGGGGAAAGCTTTGTTCGTTTAGCAGAAGATTTTACCCCAAAACAATAGGCTGTTGTTTCTTGAAAACTATATCAAGACTTACACAAATTGCACGAATTTTCACGAATTAGGGCTGTTAATTCGTGAAAATTCGTAGCTATAAAAACAACTTTTGCGTAAGTCCTATATATTTTAATGATTTATGACTACTTTCTGCACATAAGTTGCCCCTTTTTCGCCTATAATATGCAAGAAATACACGCCATTCTCGCTATTTCTCATCTCTATTGTTTGATTTTCCACCTTCCCAATCTGCGTTTTTCTACCCGTATAATCATAAATTACGTAATTCCATTTTTCATACATAGCCCTTTTATCGGAAAAAGAAATATGCATAATTCCCGTAGAAGGGTTTGGAAAAACAGAGATAGTTTGCTGATAAACAGGCATTAGTACAGAAGTTGTAGCAATGCTATCATTGTCATTGAATAAATTTGTGGCTTGAAAATACGCCACAATCGCACTTTGATTTTGCGGAATATTGGCAGCCCAAGTACTCACATTTGTAACAGGAATCGGGTTTCCCGTAGGATTGCCCAAAGTATCTGCCTTTTGTCTGCCCACACACACAATTCCCTTATTCGTTTTGTACATACCAAACAATTCCGTATTGTCTCCCCCGGTTTGTGTCAAAGTATCCCATTGCCCCACCACCAAAGAACTATACAACGGCACATGCAAAGAATCGTCATAGACCCGCGCAAAACTGTTCCAACAGCTTTTTCCGCCATAAAAAGGCTTCACCATTTTTTGATAGGCATTTGCCGTAGTTATCGTTCTGCGCCCAACTGCAATCACACAAACACTGCCGTCCGTAGAAACTTTGAGGCTATTTTTTGCCATTCGAGTCGTATTCACACTGGGCCAGCCCGTATTAGGATTGCTCCAGCCATCTAAATTCGGGTCAGGATGTGGCGTACCCAAGCTACCTGTTCCTTCTGCCAACTCCGCCATATAAGTAGCATTTGTCAAAACGCCATCATTTAGCTGAAATTTCCCTATCCAAGATTTTTATAGCCGTACACAAAAAAGCGCAACAAAGTGAAAAAAAAGCTTGCGCAAGACGGAAAAAGTTAACTATTTAAAAATCAGACTATTATTTTAGG
>JAYUZN010000857.1:0-10452 GCA_043751755.1 Bacteroidota bacterium
AGAAAATGGAAGCTACGGAAGGCTAGTGCCTTTAAAAGTAGATGATTACTGAAGCCATTTTCCCGTACCTCCGATTTTCTAAATCGGAGGCAGTACAAGTGCCTTTAAAAGTAACCTCTCCGTAGCTCCCATTTTCTAAATGGGAGTAAATATCAATACCTCACCACAAATTTAAGCCGTCCTATTATAGGTTTAACAAGCCCTATGTCGTTATATAAATACTATGATACGGAATAATTACCTTTTTTTTATTAGCTTTGCAGCCTATTCACATTCCATACAATATGAAAACACTCATTCTCTCTGCCGACTCTTTCAACATTCAGCATCATATTCAAGTAGAAAACGAAGTTGATGCGATAACCAAAATCCTGCGAGACCGTCAATACAGTGCGGAGCCTTTGAGTAGGGTAAATTTAGCCAAAATAAAAGATGCTTTTTTGCACGATATAAACAAAGAAATTCGCATTTTTCATTATTCAGGTCATGCAGGTGCAAAGGGAATAGAGCTGTGGAATACGGAGGCTAATGGCAATTCTTTGGCTTACGCGCAAGAGTTAGCAGCCTATATTGGCAGCATGAAAAGCGTTAAAATGGTGATTCTCAATGGTTGTAGCACGATGGAGCAAATACAGTATTTTGTACAAGCAGGTGTCCCGATTGTGATAGCTACTTCCCGCCCACTTGATGACGGGATTGCACAGGCTTTTGCCAGCAATTTTTATCAACATTTGTTAGCAAATAGAACTTTGTTAGAGGCTTTTACGCAAACTATTTCCTTTATCGGGGCGAATAGCGAATTACAAACGGCTTACAAAAAATTTCGGGGGGCAGCATTTACAGACGAAGAAGACAAATTGCCTTTATACCAACTTTATCCCTCACCAGATTCGGGTTCTGAAGTGTTAAAAGCTACTTTTTCACAGATATTGTCTGCCGATTTCCCCAAAAAAGAAAAGAAAGTGTTTATTTCATACACCCAAAAAGATGGCGAATATGTAGAGGATTTGGAGATGCACCTTGCCATGCTCAAACGCCAAAAATTGATTGATACCTGGAATGTGGGAGACATGGAAGCGGGCGCAGATATAGCGGCTACTTTATCTACAGAAATGAAAACGGCAGACATCATTTTGCTCTTAGTGAGTGCGCGGTATTTGGCAAATCCGGATATTTGGGACAAACAGGTAACTGTGGCTGTGGAAAGGCATAACCGTAAAGAGGCGATGCTCATTCCCATTATTTTGAGTCCTTGCGAGTGGAAAGATACGCCTTTTGGGGGTTTGGTAACGCTGCCCAGAAATGGCGTTGTGAGCAAAATGGACAGAGATGAAGCCTTTGCAGGGATTGCGAAGGAATTGAAGGCTATTTTGAGTAAAAAATAAGGTTATTTCACGCAGATAAACGCAGATTAAGGCAGATGTCGCAGATGTATTTTATCTGCGCAATCTGCTATCATCTGCGAGAATCTGCGTGACCGAACCCGAAAACCAAGCAATTTATAATCATTTTACCATATTTTCTATGCAAAAACAGTACATCTTTCCAGCAATTGTGGCAACTTTGCTCCTTTTTTCGTGCAAACACACGCCACCTGTAAGCGAAGAAGACCAGCAAAATCGCCTCAAAATGAACGAAGTACAGGTAATTGCCAGCCATAATAGCTATCGCTTGCATACCTATCAAAGAGTGTATGAACTCGTCTTACAAATTCAAGGTTTGCCCGTAAAGTATAGCCCTCTTGATTGGGATTATACCCATTTGCCGATTCCAGCGCAACTGCAAGACTATGGCATAAGAGGCTTAGAATTAGACATTTACAATGACCCACAGGGCGGGCATTTTGCCAATCGTGCCTTTTTGCAATTTGTACACAATCCAGATGAGCCGATAGCTTCGGGCATTCCAGAGTTGGATTTGCCGGGTATGAAGGTCTTGCATATCCCAGATGTGGATTATATGACAAACTATTATACGTTTGTGGCGGCTTTGCAAGCCGTCAAAACTTGGTCAGATGCACACCCCAATCACTTGCCCATTTATATAAATGTAGAAGACAAGACCGAAGCCGTTGCCGACCAATTGCCTTTTCCGGATTTTGTAACGGGGATTCCCTTTGATGCCGCAGCTTGGGACGTATTAGACGCAGAAGTCAAGGCTGTTTTTGGAGAAAATTTGGAAAAAGTTATTACTCCAGATAAAATTAAAGGGGCTTTTCCAACTTTAAAAGCGGCTATTTTGGCAGGAAATTGGCTCACTTTGAAAGAAGCAAGGGGAAAAGTTGCCTTTATTTTGAATGATGGAAAAGGCTATGAAATCGGGCATCCGTCTTTTCAAGGGCGCACCATGTTTGCGTATCAAGAAAATGACAGTACGGAAGAAGCTGCTTTTATCATTAAAAATGACCCCATAACCGATTTAGCAGAAATAAAAGAATGGGTTCGCAAGGGCTATATTGTGCGCACACGCGCTGATGCAAGCGTATCTATTGCCAAATCGGGCGACTATTCGGGCATGAATGCAGCCTTTGAAAGTGGCGCGCAATTGGTTTCTACCGACTATTATCGCCCAGATGAGCGTTATTTGACCGATAGTATTTGGACAAATTACTCGGTGTTTTTGCCCAATCATGCTGTAGCAAGAACAAACCCTATTTTGCGCTCTACGTTTTTTCAAGGAGATTTGACGGAGTAGTACTATGCGCGGCGCACTTTTCAACAGTGCGCCACGCATGGTATTTAGGGCTTACGCAAGACCTGTTTTATTGCTGCGAATTGTACGAATGAGGGCTGTTAATTCGTGCAAATTGGTGTAATTCGTGGCAAATTGCGTTAAAACAGCTGTTAATTCGTGCAAATTGGTGTAATTCGTGGCAAATTGCGTTAAAACGGCTGTTAATTCGTGCAAATTGCGTTAAAAAAAACACGCAAGACGAATCTTGCGTGCCAAAAACAGCGGTCATTTTTCCATCATTTAGCGTGTCAAATCAAATTTTTCTGTTACCACTTCTTGATTTTCGCTGTCTTGTACTTTAATCACATACTTTCCATTTGCCAAGTTTTCAGCTAACAAAATGCTTACACTTCCGCTGCCATTTGTTTGAGGCGTACCTGTTTGCACCGTTCTGCCCATCATATCTAAGACGACATAGTGGGTAAGTTGCACATTTTTGCCTAACACCTGTACATTGAGCAGTGAGCCATTCGTAGGGTTTGGGTAAAGAAAGGTTGAATAAGAATTTGGGTTTTCAGTGCCTACGGCTGCTGTTATATCATCTGTATGGATAAAGGCTTGTTGTAAACTTGTAAAAGTATTGTCCGTACCATAATACAAGCGCATAAGATAGTTGAATGAGCCTTTTCTATAGAAATTGTAGCCATAATTAGCCCCTGTGATTTGCCCTTGCGTAACGGTGAAGGCAGTCAAAAGAGGCGCAGGAGCAGGTGCGCCCCCCACATAAAAGCTATCTACCGAATAAGACCCACGTCTCCCCATCAATACTTCGTAAGGAATACTTGCGCCAGAAGGCGTATAAACCCGCAAAGTTCCCCAACCTACAATGCTATCTTCTTGCACAAGGTAAAAAACGTGTTTTGCGGGAGTGTTGTTCAAGCCATAACTTGCCACTGTCAACGCAAAATCTACGCTATAACGCGTAGTGCTACGCCAAGCACTATTAGCCGTAAAAGGAAATGGGAACACTGTGCGAGAATTGGCTAAAATATAGCCTTGCTGTGGGAAAATAAGGCTATCGTTGTTATTGCCCGTTGTAGTTCCAAGCGAATAAGACTGCGGATAGACATAGAAACCATTTTGTTTGACTGCATTTGCGTTAAAATCAAATTCATGAGCAACCTCATAGTACTTGCTTGAAGACAGAGCTTTAGTAGAATTGAGATAGACATCAACGCCTGCACTCGTAAAAAACGGGTCGCCTTCAGCTATGTACTCGTTTTGGGTAGGGTTGCTGCTGGGATAAGCAGAATAGTCCCAGGCTTGGTTGTTGCCCAAAGAGGCGTTTACGGCGGTAATGGAGGCTACATTGTACGGAGCCGTTGGGACAGGCATGTCGCTTGCATTAATCGTAATGGCTGTTTGACAAAAGGCAGAGAAACTGAGTGCCATAGCACTCAAAAATGTGAATTGCTTTTTCATGATAAAAAAATGAATGGTTTAGAAAAAATTGATAATACAAAGGTAGGGTAGGGGAGGGGCGTGGACAATAGGGGGAAACCGTCATTTTCTCTATATAAATTAATGGGTAATTATTCAGGTTAAAGCCGCTTCGAGGGTCTCCGACCACTCGAAGGGCAGCGAAACTAAACTCGTTTGAGTAAGCAACCCTTCGAGTGGGTGCTAAGCCCTCGAAGGGGTTTGCCTACCTAAATAGTTACGAAAATGCTTTGTTAGATAATCAGAACCTCGTTTGTGAGGACACAAACGAGGGCGTTCCGTAATAACTTTTTATGAATCATTTTTCTTAATCTGCGAAAATCTGCGTCCCCATCTGCGAAAATCTGCGTGAACTAACCCTAAGCCTTCAACTGCTCTGCAATTTCGGCATGAATAAACGCCACAAATTCGCTAATGCTTTTGCTGCCCAAATCCCCCTCTTTGCGGCGGCGCACAGAAACAGCTCTGTTTTCCATTTCCTTCTCGCCTACCACCAACATATAGGGATATTTGCCCACTTCTGCATCACGAATTTTCTTGCCTATTTTTTCACTTCTGTCGTCTATAATGGCACGTATTCCACTGTTTTTCAACAGAGTAATCACTTCTTTTCCATAAGCCTCAAATTTTTCGCCTATGGTCAAAACAATCACCTGCTCTGGAGTAAGCCACAAGGGAAAGTCGCCGCCTGTATGCTCTATCAGCACCGCAATGAAACGCTCAAGCGAACCAAAAGGCGCGCGATGTATCATGACAGGGCGATGTTTTTGGTTGTCGTTGCCTACATATTCGAGTTTGAAACGGTTCGGAAGCTGATAATCTACTTGAATCGTGCCAAGTTGCCATTTTCTCCCAATCGCATCACGCACCATAAAATCTAATTTTGGTCCATAAAAAGCGGCTTCTCCCAATTCTGTAACGGTATTTAACCCTTTTTCAGCAGCCGCTTCTATAATAGCATTTTCTGCCATTTCCCATTCCTCATCTGTACCAAAATACTTATCTTTTTTCTCTGGGTCTCTCAAAGAAATTTGCGCCACATATTCTGTAAAATTTAATACTTTAAAAATATATAACACAATATCAATCACATTTTTGAATTCCTCTTTTACTTGGTCAGGACGGCAAAACATGTGCGCATCATCTTGGGTAAAACCTCTCACACGTGTCAAGCCATGCAATTCACCACTTTGTTCGTAGCGATAAACTGTGCCAAATTCTGCCAAACGCAAAGGCAATTCTTTGTAAGAACGGGGACGAGAGGCATAAATTTCGCAGTGATGCGGGCAATTCATGGGTTTTAGCATAAATTCCTCGCCTTCTTCGGGCGTGCGAATAGGCTGAAACGAATCCTTGCCATATTTTTCCCAATGCCCCGAAGTCTCATACAAGGCTTTGCTGCCAATATGTGGCGTTACGACTTGCAAATATCCGTAAGATTCTTGCACTTTTTTGAGAAAATCCATCAAAGTTTCCCGTAAACGCGTGCCTTTTGGCAACCACAAGGGCAAACCTTTTCCTACTTTTTCCGAAAAAGCAAACAATTCTAATTCCTGTCCTACTTTGCGATGGTCTCTTTTTTTCGCCTCCTCAATGCGCACCATGTACTCGTCCAAGTCTTTTTGTTTCAAAAAAGAAATGCCATAAATGCGGGTAAGCATTTTATTTTCCTGATTTCCGCGCCAATATGCCCCAGCTGTAGCTGTAACTTTCATGGCTTTTATAACATTGGAATTAGGAATGTGCGGACCTCTACACAAATCCACAAAATTGCCCGAATAATAGAAGGTGATACTGCCATCTTCCAAGTTTTCAATCAATTCTGTTTTGTAAGGATTGCCTGCGTAAGTCGCTAATGCTTCGGCTTTTGAAACTTCTTTGCGAACAAAAGTTTCGCCTGATTTTGCCAACTCCAAAAACTTTTTTTCTATCTTTTCAAAGTCGTCTGAACCAAAGGCTTTTCCCTGAAAATCAACGTCATAGTAGAAGCCATTTTCTACAGGAGGTCCAATGGTGAGCAGGGCATCGGGATAAAAACACAAGAGTGCTTCTGCCAAAATATGCGCAGAGGAGTGCCAAAGGGTGTTTTTTCCTTCGTCATCATTCCACGTAAAAATGCGAATAGCGGCATCTTGCGTGATAGCTCGGTTAAGTTCTTGTGTGTTGCCATTTACCTCGATAGCTAAGGCAACGCGCGCCAAGCCTTCGGAAATGCTCTGGGCGATTGCGAAGCCCGTAACCCCGTTTTCGTACTGTCTAACTGACTTGTCGGGGAGTGTGATGTTGATTTGCATGAATACAAAATTGTATTTGAGACGTACAGTTGTCGCAAATATAGGGCAAAGATAGGGGATTTTTGGGAAAAAGCCTGCTAAAGAGTGGTATTCTTTTCAAAAATGAATGGCTCTTGAAGGGATAATCTATCTCTATGCGTTATTTTTATCTAAATTGTCTAAATAAATAAAGATGTCCTCTTTACTCAAATATACTTTTTCATTGCTAATAAAAAATCTATATGCCCTTATCAAGTAATCATTAATCTTTGAGGGTGCTAAATGAGGATAACGGTTTTTTATATCTAAATCGGTAGTATGAACCGTTTTAAAATATTTATCATCTTTTAATAATTCTCCGATTAAGTAGGCTCTTACTTCTGTTTGAATATCAAGTGTTCTAATATTTTGGATAAAAGAATCATATCTATTTTTATGGCAAAATACTTTAGGGTCAAAAGATAAACCTAAATTTTGGCATATATCATAAAACACTTCTCTGAAATCATGAGTTGTCAATTGTGGTCTTTGATGTTGTTGTTTCCACAACTTCAATTTATCTTCTACAAACATCTCATCCGTATTTTTCTCCCCTAACAAGTTTTGTAAAGTTGCATAAATATTTTGCAAATGTAATTCAGACCTATCTAGTAAATCGTTAAACGGTTTTTGCCATTCCTCTTTTTTGGGATAAGGATGAGATAATATTTGATTGAAGAAAGTAGTACAAGTTGTTCTTATTCTTGTTTCTTTTTGATAGCCTTCCAATTTATGCTGAAAATAGGTTCTCAAATCGTGAACAATATGTTCGTAATTGTCGATACCTTCCCCTAAAGGTTTTTTGTAAATATATTTTTGCCAAAATTTATGATTGATTTTATTATTACTTATTTCTACATATAAAACATATAACCAAGTAACCATTTTGATAAATCCTAATTCTGCGGTTTCTAAGCTTTCTATTTTTATGGGGGGAGGCGGAAGCTCGAAAAAAAGAAAATGATTATCGCTTAATTCAAGCGTTAATTGATTGATTGACTTTATTTTATCATCTATTCTTTTATGCCTTTCCATTTCTTCCCTCCTTTCTTTTTTCATATTGTTCTTTTGAAACAGCAATAGGTTTTCTAAAACTAAACCCTATATAAAACTCCATTTCATCATATCTATTGAAGATAGTTTTATGGTCAAAATCAGCGAGCCTGAACTTAATTCGAGTTTTTATCCCTGTCAAATAAATTTCTCCATGTTGATCTTTCCCACGTTCAACATTATTTTGCACTGTGCCTGTAAATATCTTGGGATAGCCATTTTCACTGGCAATATGTAAAATATCTTGCCTACGAGAAATATAATAGGAATTAACGGAAAATAATACATCTAGCTCCTCATATTCTTGAATAGCCTTTTTCTTTGCAATCATCTCCATATCTTGATGAAACAAACACAGTGCATGTAAATATTGAATATGGGAGCGAGAAAATGCCCCATCTTCTATTTTTAGTAAGCTTTCTGTTAATATCAATCCTTCTCGCCATTCTCTGGAAGAGAAGGGTAAAACTTGATACGTAGAATCATGAAACAATTTTTTGCGCGTTTTAATTGCCCACCAACATCTTAGCTTTAGATATAAGCAACGGCTATCTTTTTGAACAATCTGCTGATTTTCAGGCTGATTGAGGACTTGATAAGCCATTTCAAAATAGGGGATATCTTTTTTATCATAATCTGGTTGGGCTAAACGTGAGGCTATTTTTTCTTTGGCTTGCAAATAATAATATGCTTCTGGATATTTTTCTTTGAGTTTCGTAATTGCTTTACCCATTTTTGAAGATTGCTGAGTTAGTTGAGCTACTTTTGCATTCATTTCATAAAATTGGGATTTATGTGTTTCTGTAAAACTATCAACAACTCCTTCTACTTCCGCACTTTCAAACATCAAAGATAAATAAGCAATAACTTCCCAATATAAGGCATCTTGATTATCCATTTTTTTGATGAAATGTTTAATCACTAACTCATAAAAAGAAGATAACGCATAAAAATTCGTAGGATTAATGTTTCTAACGGTTGAAACAGTCTGTTTTGCTTCCTCATAATAATCTACAAGGGTTTGTATATCGTCTTCATATTCAATTTCCCATCTCAGAAGATTTACTTTTTCAGTTAATAAATATAAATAAGAACGATTCTTTTTATCTTCATTCCTGTCTTTCATCTCACGTAGCATTTCATCAATATTTTCTACTGCATTTGCCAATAGTAGCGGAATGCCATGAACTTCTTGTCTATCTTTTTGAATAATTTCACGCAAATGAGAGACCTCTTGTATCAATAATCGCGCATTAAATATTCCTTTTATTTCTCGCATCTCTTTTAACATGTTGTAGGTTTGAAACCAGTAATCTTGGAACGAAATTTTTTTGTCGTCTTTTTCTTGTGGATTAATAAAATATAACAAGCTGGCAGCAAAATCAATTTCGTCTCTATCATTTTTTATGTTAGAAATAAGTTCAGAAATGAGTTGGTATTGCGTTTTACGAAGAAGGTTACTTATGAACAATTCCGCCTCAAAAGAAGTTCTTGTACGCAAATATTCATTGTCTAAATCTATACGGATAAAATCTTCTTGAGCTAATCGTTGAAATAAATCTAGACTTAAATTTTCAAAGCCCAAAATCCGAACAATTACCGAATAAGGAACCCGAATATTGGGAAATTGGCAAGCAACTGCTACATAGTAAGTAAGTCGCTGTTTGCTATTAATTGCCTCATCTTCAATTAATTCTATCTCTTTATAACTATTTTCAGGATGGAAGCCTATTCGCCTTAAATACTCTTCTCCCTGCTTCCAAAAAAGGGCTGCAAAAGTATTGTCATCTATTTTAGCAACTACTTTATTGGTTTCTAATTCTTGTTCAAAATTTTGTTCATTTACCTCAATTTCTTGGTACAAGCTTTCTTTAATTTTGTATCTATTACGGGGTAGTAAGCGATACAATAAAATCAAAAAATTGGTTTCATTCCCTTTTCCATTTAACTTTTTTGCACTAAATTCCGAAAATAATTGGTTAAAAGAAATATTTCCATCAGGAAAAAATCGCTTTACGTATAGTTCAAAATGCGCCAACTCCTGTATATCAAGTTCTATAGGTATTTGCAATAAATAATCTCTCGTCTCATTTCGCAATGCTGTGCTTGTATAAGCACTCCCAACAACAAGCACACTACGCCCTTGATTAATTAATTCATTTTGAAAGTTTTTATATTCTTCATAACTTTGATTTGTCCCGTCCCAAATAATAAGTATTTTTTTTGCTTGATATTTTTCCTCCAACATTTTGCAAAAATGATTAATTTCTCTTTTACTTTTTTCATTCACTTTTTGAGTAGCATGGATAAATATTACAGGATATTTATCTTGTTCTTTCTGGGTAAATTGATGGGCTAAAAACCCAAGCGCAATGGTTTTTCCAGAACTTGCTTGTCCATGTAACAAAAGGGGAGTAGATTCTTCATTATTTTTTTTGAGATATTCTTTTGTTTTTTCTATGATTGTTTTAAAAATACTTCGTTCAAAAACATAGTTTTTTTTATAAGACTCCCAATGAATTGTCGCCCCTTTTCCCGACAAAAATAACAGAAATGCTTGATAATCATCATTTTCTATATCATCACTATAAAATAAAGTTTCTTCTACTAAAAGGGCATATTTATTGATTAACTTACGTTCCTCTTTACTAATAACCTTGTATTCTCGTCCTATTCCTATAGAAACACTTTTATCTATATTTTCAGAAGATGGCGTTTCTATATACAGATAACCCTCTTTTTCAGCATTATTTACAAACTCAGCAAAAGATTCTTCATAGAGGCAAATTTGTCGTTTTTTCACTAAGTCTTGAATATCTATATTATCTTTTAGCGATTGTTTTACCCCAAAAACATGGGTCTGCTCTTGTCCTAAACTTTCGGCTAAAGAAATAAATGTCTCTAATTCTATCCA
>JAYUZN010000858.1:0-2867 GCA_043751755.1 Bacteroidota bacterium
AATATTAAAGACCTATATATCAATAGATTATACCTCAATACTTTTATTTCCGCTTTCGGCATTTCAACCGATAACGAAAAAAAATCCCTAATAATAAGCAAACTCTTTACCAGGGGCAATAGGGCGGCTTAGATTTGTAGCGAGGTATTGTAATAAAGGAGACGGATTACAAGTCTATCCGAATCCCACATATGGAGACATAACTTTCGACTTTGGAAATATATTGGAAGAAAAGCAGTTGCTTTACCTATACAATCTACTCGGGCAAGTTATCTTTCAAAAAGAAATAGCCTCTGAGCTAAGTAAAATTACGCTTAATTTTCCGAATATCGCAAAAGGGGTCTATATGTATAGAATAGAAGGTACTCGTGCGCACAATGGAAAAATTATATTAGAATAAGATTCACTATGATAGGGAAGCGTACTTGCAAAACTTGCGAATAATTTTGCACAAATGCGGAAAAATATCCCCAAAAACCCTATCTTTGCAAAAAAAAATGGTATGCACACAGCCGCCGATTACCTCAAACAACATTTTGGCTACGACAGTTTTCGCCCTTTGCAAGCGCAGATAATTGACTGCATTTTGTCGAAGCGGGACACCCTTGTGCTGATGCCTACGGGCGGCGGCAAATCCCTCTGTTTTCAGATACCCGCCTTGATGTTGTCAGGCATTACCTTAGTCGTTTCGCCGCTCATTTCTTTGATGAAAGACCAAGTAGATGCCTTGCGTGCAAATGGCATTGGGGCGGCATATCTCAATAGCAGCCTTTCATACAGCGAAGAAACCCAAGTGGTAAAAAACTGCGTTTCAGGCGAAATAAAGCTCTTGTATATTGCCCCTGAACGATTGATTAGCGGTTTTGAGCATTTGGCTACTATGTTAGAAATCAGCCTTATTGCTATAGATGAGGCGCATTGTATTTCTTCGTGGGGGCATGATTTTCGCCCAGAATATACGCAGTTGCAAATCATTAAACAAAAAATGCCCCATATTCCCATTGTGGCACTCACAGCAACCGCAGACAAAGTAACCCGAAAAGACATTATTACCCAGCTACATTTACAAAACCCAGAGACCTTTCTTGCCTCTTTCAACCGTCAAAACCTGAATCTTACGGTAAAAACAGGCATGAGAGAAAAGGAAAAGTTGGAGGAAATCATTTATTTTATTCGGGAAAGAAGCACAGAATCGGGCATTATTTACTGCTTGTCGCGCAAGATTACCGAAAAAGTGGCGGAGGCTTTGAATGAACATGGCATTCCTGCCAAATATTATCATGCAGGCATGGCAGCGCATGACAGGTCGCAGGTGCAGGAGGAGTTTTCCAAAGACGAAACGCCTATCATTTGTGCTACGATTGCCTTTGGTATGGGCATAGACAAGTCGAATGTGCGCTGGATAATGCACTACAATTTGCCCAAAAATATAGAAGGCTACTATCAAGAAATTGGGCGGGCAGGACGAGATGGTTTGCCAAGTGATACCATTTTGTATTACAGTTTGGGTGATATTCAATTACTTACGAAATTTGCGATAGAAAGTGGACAGGCAGAATTGAATGTAGAAAAGCTGCAAAGGATTCAACAATATGCCGAAGCTGATGTCTGTCGCAGGCGTATGTTGCTCAGTTATTTTGGCGAGGCTTACCCCGAAAATTGCGGAAATTGCGATGTTTGCCAAAATCCGCCCAAGCATTTTGACGGGACAATTATCGTTCAAAAAGCCCTTTCTGCCCTCAAACGCATGGACGAAAAAGTGGGCGTTATCATGTTAATAGACGTTTTGAGAGGTTCGCACAAGCAAGAACTTTTGAATTTGGGCTATGACAAAATCAAAACCTACGGGATTGGGGCAGACATAAGTGCCGCAAATTGGAAACAATACTTGTTGCAAATGCTCAATTTAGGCTTTGTAGAAATGGCGTATGATGAGGCTTTTTCCCTCAAAATAAGTGACTTAGGCAAAGAGGTTTTGTTTGGCAAAAGAAAGGCAGAATTGGTACATATAAAAAACAAGGATTTTACCCTCAAAGACAAGGAAAAAGACAAAAATTGGCAGAAAGAAAAGCCGCAATACAAGCCTGTTTCGCCCGCAGAAATGCTGATAGATGACTTGCGTAAGATGCGCAGGGCTTTGGCTGCTGCGGAAAATATACCGCCTTATATGATTTTCAATGACTCTGTTTTGGAGGAAATGGTCAAAAAACAGCCTTTGAATGAGGCACAATTTTTGGAGATTTCGGGCTTTACGCAGTTCAAATTTGATAGGTATGGACAGGAATTGTTGGCGATGATTCGCAGAAATGTGCGAAGTGTCAATCCTTCCGCCCTTTCCACGCAAGCAGAAACATTTAGGCTATTTCAACAAGGACTTTCGCCCGAAGCCATCGCCGAAAAACGGGTTTTGCAAATCAATACGGTTTATTCGCACCTTGCAGCCGCCTATCAAGACGGCGCAGACATCGATTTGACGCAATTTGTAACAGAGCAAGAATGTGAGCAAGTCGAAAAAGCGGTGGCAGCTTTGGAAGGAGATGCTACGAAACTCAAACCTATTTTCGAGTATTTGAAAGAGGCAGTTCCTTATCATAAAATAAGGATTGCACTGACACTTATGGAGGCATAGTTTTGGGATTTCACGCAGATTTTCGCAGATGAAAGCAGATTTCGCAGATGAATTTCAATTTATCTGCAAAAATCTGCGCAAAAAATAGAATATAAGTACGAGTCAGAAATAATCTAAACATATGTTTTGGGTATATCTTATTGATTATATTAACTCTCAACTCTCAACTTATAACTTTCAACTACTTATTTATGAAAACACATTCCACCAACTACACCAACACTTTTATCGAAGTTGC
>JAYUZN010000859.1:0-1699 GCA_043751755.1 Bacteroidota bacterium
TACAGCCGATACCTTGGGCTTACTCTATCGTGGCGAAAATAACATGGAAAAAGCCGATACTTTTCTCCAAGCGGCTTTGCAGATACGCCAAAAAAGAGAGGGCGAAAACCACCCGCATTACGCGAGTACCCTCATGGCACTTGCAGGGCTGTATCAGCTTCAAGAAAAATTTGACACCGCCAAAGTGCTAGCGACTTGTTTGCAAGCCTTAGCTATTCGCCAAAAAACAGTAGGCGAAAATCACATAGATTATGCGGAATGTTTGGGAGATTTGGCAGAAATCCATCGAAAAATAGGCAACCCGAAAGCGGATACTTTTTTCTTGAAAGCGATTGAGATATATGAGAAAAATGGGAAGGAGCAAGGTGATTCTTACGCGCTGATATTGAATAACTTAGGTACATTTTACTATGGGGTAGGCGATATGACCCATTCAATGAATTATTTACAAAAAGCGGCAGATATTGTAAAAAACAAAACCACAAATCTCATAAATGGCGCACAGGCTTTAGCAAATCTGGCGGGTATATGTACTTTCCTTGGATACCAAAGCAAAGCGGATAGTTTAATTTTTGAGGTGTTGAATATTTATAAGGAGTATGAAAGGGAAGAAAGTGTAGAATATATAGAAATATTGAATATTGCTGGAGGAATAAAAAACCAAATAAGCGATTATGTTTCTACAATGTATTATCTAAAAAAAGCCTTAGCCCTGCAAAAGAAGTTATTAGGAGAAACTCATCCTGGGTCAATTCTTATCCTTAACAACTTGGCTCTATCTCATTATAGAGCAAATGAATATCTACAAGCAAATGCTTTATTTACGCAAGCCTTACAGCTACTCACTTCAGCAGGTTTAGAGCATCATGAATACTATGCAACGACCTTGGATAATTGGGCTTCTTTGTATGGTTCTCAAGGAAATTATCCCAAAGAAGAAAGCCTACAATTACAAGCACTTGCTATTCGCAAAACGGACTCTACAAGTGCTAATTATGGGTATTCTTTGAACAATTTAGGACTCTGCTACGAAAACCAAAAACGCCATGAAGAAGCAGAAAAAATGTATATACAAGCTATCCCTATTTTTGAGAAACAACAAATGTTTGTAGAATATTCAACAGCTATGCAAAACTTATCCCTTACTTATTATGAACGAAAAAGATACGCAGAAGCCAAGCCGCTTTATGAACAAGCAGCTACTATAGCGGAAGGGATTATCGGAAAAAAACATTGGCGTTACGGCACCATTATACACAACTTGGCTTTGGTATATATGGCAGAAAAGGCATATCCTCAAGCAGATAGCCTATTTGAAATCGCAAGCAATATCTATCAAGAAGCGTTTGGGATAGATAATTCTCAGTATGCTTTATCCCTACATAAAAAGGCGCAATCCAATTTTTTGTATGGAGATTTTGAAAAGGCAAATCAGGCATTTTTGGAAGGAAATAACCTTTATTACCGCCATTTTCTCCATAATCAAATAGGTATGTCAGAAGCTGAGCGGCGCAAATTTTGGATAGATGCAAGGCGAAATGGCGAAGTTTTTTATTTCTTCACCGAAAAAAACTACCTTCAGCACCCCGAAGTCATCTCCGAAGCCTATAACTACAGCCTCAAAACCAAAGGCATCATTTACACGCAAACAAGCAATGCCCTCCGCGCCATCGAAGCGCAAGGCGACAGCACTTTGATA
>JAYUZN010000860.1:0-1699 GCA_043751755.1 Bacteroidota bacterium
TACAGCCGATACCTTGGGCTTACTCTATCGTGGCGAAAATAACATGGAAAAAGCCGATACTTTTCTCCAAGCGGCTTTGCAGATACGCCAAAAAAGAGAAGGTGAAAACCACCCGCATTACGCGAGTACCCTCATGGCACTTGCAGGGCTGTATCAGCTTCAAGAAAAATTTGACACAGCTATAACAATTTCTTTGCAAGCCTTAGCTATTCGCCAAAAAACAGTAGGCGAAAATCACATAGATTATGCGGAATGTGTGGGAGATTTGGCAGAAATATATCGAAAAGTAAACAACCCTCAAACGGATTCTCTTTTCTTGAAGGCGATTGATATATATGAGAAAAATGGGAAAGTAAAAGAGCCGTCTTATCTGAGTGCTTTGAACAACTTTGCGGTATATTACAATGATAAAGGAGAGAATGTTAAAGCACAATTTTATTTTGAAAAAGCTGTTGATATTTCTAAAAAATACTTTCAAAACCAGATTTATACATTGGATCCTTTAATTAATTTAGGGGGGATATATACATTGTTAGGATATTACGATAAAGGAGACAGTTTAACAAAGCAGGCGTTATCTATTTTAAAAGCATATAACAGAGAAGAATCTATGGAATATTCTATGATATTGAATGTTCTTGCAATCATAGAATTGAAAAAAAGGAATGGCACTTCTGCCATCAACTATCTGAATGAGGCATTATCTCTTCAAAAAAAAATATTTGGAGAAAAACACCTATTCATGGCTACCACGCTCTCTAATATGGGGCAATCGTATGAAACAATAAATGAGCATTTGCAAGCGCATAATTGCTATACACAATCATACCTTATGTTAAAAGCTTTAGGTATGGAAAATAGCGAAGCCTTTGCTACTGCTTTAAACAATGATGCTTCTTTGTATGGTTCACAAGGAAATTTTATCAAAGAGGAAGCTTTACACCTACAGACGCTTGCCATTCGTAAAAAGGTATTAGGAGATACAACGGCTTATTATGCGCAATCTTTAAACAATTTAGCTCTATGCTACGAGCATCAAAAACGTTATGAAGAAGCCGAAAAGATGTATTTGCAAGCCATGTACATTTTTCAAAAGCAACAAATGTTGTATGATTATACAGGTTCTTTGCAAAATTTAGCATTACTTCACTTTAATAAAAAAGAATATAACAAAGCTAAACCTTTATACGAGCAAGCCGCTTCCTTAATGGAAAGCATTGTAGGAAAAGCGCATTGGCGTTATGCGATTGTATTACACAACATTGCTTTAGTTTATATGGCAGAAAAAGAGTATGACAAGGCAGACAGTTTGCAAGAAATAGGCATGAAAATTTATGAAAAAGGATTAGGGAAAGACAATAGTGAATATGCTATAACACTTTACAAAGTGGCACAATGCAACTATCTAAGAGGCAATTTTGATAAATCATACCATTCTTATCTACAAGCAAATAATCTTTCTTATAATCATTTTCTCCATAATCAGTTAGGCATGTCCGAGTCTGAAAGGCGTAAGTTTTGGGCAGATACGAAAAGGTATGGGCAGTTTTTTTATTTCTTTACCGAAAAAAACTACCTGCAGCACCCCGAAGTCATCTCTGAAGCCTATAACTACAGCCTCAAAACCAAAGGCATCATTTACACGCAAACAAGCAATGCCCTCCGCGCCATCGAAGCGCAAGGCGACAGCACTTTGATA
>JAYUZN010000861.1:0-4132 GCA_043751755.1 Bacteroidota bacterium
AACGGCTAAGATTGGCGCATTTTTCGCAGTGCGTTGGCTTTGCGTTTCGGACTGCGAAAATTGTCGCCAATCTCAATGTTAGTGGTTTTCATTTTGCCTGAAATTTAGGCGCAATTTTTAACGAAATTTTATTTCAATGCACTTCCTTTTTCAGCCTAATTTTATTTTTTGCAGTTTCTATTAATTTATTTTGTATAAGTGATTGATTTAGAATTATTTATATTAATTTTCTAAGAATAGTTTAAATAATATTAAATGGCTATATTTTCTACACCTCAGTTGAGTAAATTTACAAATATGTCATAATAAGTTTTGTTCGCAGGTTGCCTTTTAACAATACCATATTAGCAGCATCCTCTATTTTTCCCAGTCGTAGTTAAAGTCTTTATAATAGTTCTTTGGATTAATATTATCAGCAATGAAATTCTTTGGTAAGTTCTTTATCAATCTATAGGTCGTCATATATTTTTGCCACTCTTGTCCGATAGATAAGGAATTTAAAAAGAAAATCCCAAGCTCATATTGTGTTAATTGCGCTCTTAACGTTTTTACATATTCATATTTTTGGTCAGGACTTAAAAATGTTGCTTTATCAACAAACTTTACCGCTTGAAATAAATGTCTAAAATAATGCCCTAAGCGAACTTGATGTCCGCCATAATAGACAGTGTTGTTATTGTATTTAGTCTTCTTCAAATAAAGTTCTGAAATTATCGGATTTGTTAGAGTTTCATCATAACCATATTTTAGAAGGAAATGCTCTAAATCAGGTCTTGTTGCTTTTGAAACACCAAAAAACAGAATTAAATATGCAATATTAATGGAAGACATTTCTTTGTTCTTGTCTTCGATACTTCTATTATTATCAACTTTTAGTTTTACAGCTTTGAAGAGTTTTGAAAACTGCGATTTCATTTCGATAAAAACCCTTGCCTTATCATAATAATTACTTTCGTCCCACGGAACTCTATGAACCATTTGAGAAACATTGTCTCTATGAATATGAATCAATTCAAAAAACTTTGTCTCAAATTGTTGTATCTCAAATGACTTTTGTTGACTATCAAAACTTTGTCTTTGAGCAACAATTGTTTCGTAGAGTAGTAAGAAGCCAGCTAAAGAAAAAATGGGTCCAACTAAACCACCAATAAATCCACCGTAATTATTTGCAATGGTTGCATTAAATATTCCACTACCGTCATTAAAGGCTTTTGAAAAACTGAAAACTATAATTAACAAAATTCCAATAGCAGCTAATGCAAATCCAATAAATGTTGTCCAAGTAAATTTTTTCATGATTGAAATGTTATCTGTAAGAATTACCACTAACGAAAATATTGCCCGCCGTAGCCGTTTTGGGCGTGGATTTCGTGCGTAGGAAAACGGCTATGGGCGGCAATATACATGTTGTCGGAATTTTCATTTTATCGTTATATCTTCTAATTTAGGATAGTTTAGTGAATTTTGAACAAAATCAAGTATTGATTGCTTGTGATTTAACAGCCATTCCGTAGGATTATCGCTATATAATTCTATCTCCCAAATATCACGATATTTAATTTTTCCATTATCTACCGTATTTATCACACAGACTGCATTGCAATGATAAAAGAAATTTACGATTCTCTGCAATACATTTGCATATGTATCGCCATTTATACAACTTAGTAAACTTAGGTCTTTGGGTACAGACATGGCTGTTTTATGGATTGTAAAATTGATACTACTAATTTTTTTTTCCTTATTGCAAGCAGAACAAAGAACTTGTAAGTTATTTTCTGTATTATCACCGCCAAAATGATAGGCGACAATATGGTCTATTTCAAGTTTTCTACTTCTTATGCTTTTATCGTATTGGTATCCACAACACTGACAAGTATAATTATCCCTTTTACGAACTCGCTCTTTCACTTCTTCCGAAGGTTCTCTTCCTGTCTCCGTTATTATAGGCGCAGATATGTTCAATTCTTGAACCTTACCAAATCTATGTATCTGTATTGCTTTATTAACTTCAACATCAAAGCGAGCTTTGAACCTGTTAAAATCCTTATAAAATTTACTCCATAAACGATTTGTACTACTATATTCTTGTTCTAACTTATCATGTATAACAAACTGATTTTCAGAAAGTAAGATATGTGCTAATTCTGCCAAATTATGCGCATTTCGTTCTTCAAAATAGATAAATTTCGGGGCTTCCCCTTTTTGCGCTAAATGTCGCATCATTCTTACAACATCAAAATCAAGTGTTCCGGAATGATTATCTTTATCATCAAAAAATATATTCATTACTTTTGTACCTTCACTTTTCAGAAAATCATCAGAAAGATTTTCATCTTCCCATTCAGATAAATTACTTCCTAATTTTGTATCAATCAGTTTCTCAAATTTAGGCTTTGCATCTTCATTAACCACAATAAACTCCTTAAATCTTGCTAAATCATCATCTATAGAAATAGAAATTTCTGTTTCATACCAACCCAATGGCAACAAGGAAAGATAAGGATTAGCTGAATACAAACGACCATTATCTAACTTATGGGATAATTCTTCGACCAAATGAATACTTATCCATTCCATAGGATAACGACCTTTTGTTTTTGGTTCATCGTCTTCTATCCCACCTCCTTCTACCTGTGCAAAATTGATAAGCCTACGCCAAGTATCTTCAAAAAACACAATATTTGCTATATCTTTAATTTTTCCATTTTTCTGCGATGCTGTTCCTCGTAAGGCTCTACCGATCATTTGAGTAAGTAAAATTTGGCTTGTTGTTTGCCTTGTAATAAATACAGTATCTACATCAGGAACGTCTGTACCTTCAGTAAGCATTTTCACATTTATCAAAACAGCTAAATCTCCCTTCTTAAACTGCTCTAATATTTCGCCATTTTCTGTACTTGTTCTTTTATTTCGTTCTCTTATGTCCGAAGAAGAAGCATCAATATGCGAATAAATGGCATCTGCTTTGACCCCTCTTTTAAGCAATTTTTCCTTCAAATCTACACATTGAAACCACCTATCTGCAAAAATAATTGTCTTACCATACAGCTCTTTTTTAGTAACATATTCCTCAACAATCAAATTGTTGCGTTGTTGGCTTTCTGCCATTTTAGTAACGACATTATCGGGCAAATCCTTATGCTCCCTTACAACCGCTTCATAATCTTTATCGTCCAAGTCAAAGACTTCACCCGTTTGGACTTCGTAATATTTTTCATGTGCAAGTATGCCCTTTTCTTGTAAGTTAGGTTTTTTAGCCTCATGAATGATATTACTAAAAATTTTATCCACCCCAAGTAACAAACCCCTTTTATGTTTATCGCTATAAGTTGGCGTTGCCGTTAATCCTAAAAAATTAGCATTTGGAACAAATTGCCTAATTCCTTCAGAAAACTTTGTGCCGCCAATCAATAAATTACGACAACCATATGCAGGCGCATGATGTGCCTCATCAAGTACCAAAAATAAGCCTGTACTTTGTGAATGTATCAAAAATTTCTCGAAATTTGTAATCATTCCTTCTCCTTTCAAATCAAGCCCAGCGGTTTTGTAATTACTAATCGCTGTTTGAGTAGTTATTATTAAAACATCATCAGCGTTTTCAATATCTTTTACCCCGTCATGCTTTGGATTACTGGAAACAACCCTAATATTCAACGTTTTTCTATGAGGAATTTCAAGAATATTTTGAGAAAATTCCTGATATGCTTGCTCTAATAAATGCGAAGTATGGGCTAACCAAACTACTTTTATATTTTTACTCAATACATTTCGGCAAATCCAATTTACTGACGTAAATGTTTTACCTGCACCTGTCGGTAAAGCTAAAATTCCAGATTGATGCGATTTGAAATCGTAGAAATCAGACAACTTTTTAAAAGCGTCTATTTGATGTTCATATGCACTTTTAGGAATATAAGTTGGATTTTTCAACTTCTCGTATTCTATGTCAATTTTGTTATACATGTTAGTGTATTTTATATGGTTTATTGATTCTGAGTTTTCCGACAACGCCGAGCTTGCTTGCCGTAGCCGTTTCGAGCGTTGGTTTCGTGCGTAGGTAAACGGCTATGGACAGCAAGCTACATGTTGTATGAGCTTTTTATTTTTATCTACACAGGAGGGTTGG
>JAYUZN010000862.1:0-5240 GCA_043751755.1 Bacteroidota bacterium
TTGAATTTTCTTGTCTTCACTGCTGTTGCGATAGCGCGCTTTGAGGCGCACAGATTGGAAAGTTTCAAAGTTAGAAACAGAACTTACTTCGAGCCATCGCTCTTGTGCGGCACTAAATACCTCTAAATCATACGTTTTCGCAGAAGCAAAAGACATGTCGCCTGTGCATAACACCAATTTTCGATAAGGCAGTTTCAGCGCATCTAACAAAGACATTACATGATTACACATATCTTCTAACACTTCATAAGACGTTTCGGGCTGTACAAGCTGCACAATTTCCACTTTGTCGAATTGATGCAAACGATTTAAGCCTCTTACGTGCGCCCCGTAACTGCCTGCTTCTCTGCGAAAACAAGGCGTATAACCACAATTTTTCACAGGCAACTGTTTTTCCTCCAAAATCACGTCTCTATACAAGTTCGTAATAGGCACTTCTGCGGTAGGAATCAAATATAATTGGTCTTCGTTCACAAAATACATTTGCCCCTCTTTGTCAGGCAACTGCCCTGTGCCATAGCCCGAATCTTCGTTTATCATAATGGGCGGCTGAATTTCCATATAGCCCGCTTTGTTTGCTTTTTCGAGAAAAAAGTTAATCAAAGCACGCTGCAACATTGCACCTTTGCCTTTATAAACAGGGAAACCCGCGCCTGTTATTTTTACCCCTAAGTCAAAATCAATAATATCATGCTTTTTGACCAATTCCCAATGCGGCAGAGGCGTAAAGTTAAAAGTTACTTTCTTTTTGTTTTGAAAAGCAACGATATTGTCCTCCGCTGTTTTGCCGATAGGCACAGACTCATGCGGCACATTTGGCAATAAATAGGAAAGGCGGCGCACCTCGTCCAAGATATTTGACAAGTCGTTTTCCAAAAACTTGACCTGCTCTTTGGCATCACCTGTGCGAATTTTGGCGGTTTTTGCCTCCTCATGCTTGCCTTGTGCCATCAAAATGCCGATTTCTTTGGCAATTTGATTTCCTTCTGCGCGCAATCTTTCCAATTCTAACAAGGTACTTTTGCGCTTATCGTCCCAATGAATAAGTTCTGTAACGATTTCGTCCGCATTTTTCAGCCCTTTTGCGGTTATTTTTTCAATAATATATGCTGTGTTGCTGCGGAGACGTTGAATTTCTAACATAATTTGAAGGTTATTTTGAAATAAAATGCAAAGAAACGAAAAAAATAGCATAGTAGCTGCCATTTTTTAAATGGCAGGCATCCTCCGCAAAAAAATAAAATAAATTTTATTTGGTAGTGTCAAAAAAAATGGCGTACTTTGCAGCCAGTTAATCCTCACAAGTGTAACCACACATTTTTTAGTACTTTCTATCTTAATAAATATTAAGATTTACAATCACTTTTGACATTCCGTTCAATTCTCCATTTTTTGTAAGTCTGCTGTGAGGATTACAAAATAATTACAAAACATTTTAGGGTATGCAAACGAATATAGGATTTATCCCTATTTTGTCGTGTGTACCGAATTAAGTTATTTTCCGTTCATATTGTATTTCAATACATTACCGCTATTTTCCCACAACTACATTTCTTGAAGAAGTTCCATTTTTTGAATGGATACCCATTCTTTTATATTACCACATGTACGATATTATTGAATTAAACAGCTTTGATGTTACGGAGCTGCGTGCGATTGCTAAAAAATTGGGCGTTCTTGAGGTACAAGGACTCGCCAAACAAGAAACCATTTTTAGCATTTTGGATAAACAAGCCATGATGAAAGAGGAAGAGGTTGAAAAAACACGCCCTAAAAATCGCAAGCGTTTATCTATTGAAGAAGACCTCATCAATCAAGAACCTTTGGACGAAGAAGGTTCTATAGATGATGAAGATGCGACTTTATCTGATGACGAGGATAATGATGACGAGGAAGATGAGGATGAGGAAGATGACGAAGAAGATGACGAAGACGATGATGAGGACGAAGAAGATGATGATGATGAGGAAGAAGATGATGACGAGGAAAACAAGTCAGATGAGCAGCCTGATAATGAGGTGGTTGAAGAAAAAGCAGCAGAAATAGTACCTCCCACTCCGCTTGTGGAAGAAAAGGAAAAACGGACTCGGATACGCCGTCAGGTGCTTGCCTCCCCCCCTCCCCTACCCCCTATAAAAGAGCCTATCCCAAAACCTGAACCAAAACCTATCCCAAAATCTGAGCCTAAACCAGAACCAAAACCTGAGTCTAAACTTCAGCCGCCCGTAACGCCTAACAATCGAACGAGACCTGAAGACCATTTCATTCCCGATTTAGAAGGCGTTATTTATAGTCAAGGCGTATTGGATATAACAGAAGGCTATGGCTTTTTGCGCTCTCCAGAGTACAATTATCGCCCTTCACCTGATGATATTTATGTTTCGCCTTCGCAGATTAAGTTGTTTGGGTTGCGAGTAGGCGACACGATTTATGGCTTGATTCGCCCTCCAAAAGAAGGGGAACGTTATTTTGCTTTGCTAAAAGTTGATGCTATCAATGGTCGCCCTGTGGAGGAAGTGAGAGATAGGATTGCTTTTGAGCATCTTACGCCCCTTTTTCCGCAAGAAAAATTCAATATTGTAGATAGAAATAATCGCGAAGACCTCGCAATGCGTATCTTGGATTTGTTTTCGCCGATTGGAAAAGGGCAGCGCGGCTTGATTGTGGCACAGCCCAAAACAGGGAAAACCTTTCTCCTTCAAGCGATTGCAAACGCTATTGCCCGCAATCACCCCGAAGTGTATCTCATTATTCTGCTCATAGATGAGCGTCCAGAGGAGGTTACGGATATGCAGCGCAATGTCAAGGCGGAGGTCGTAGCTTCTACCTTTGACGAACCCGCAGAACATCATGTTTATGTGGCTAACATTGTGTTAGAAAAGGCAAAAAGATTAGTTGAATGTGGGCATGATGTGGTTATTTTGTTAGATTCGATTACTCGTTTGGCACGTGCGCACAATGCGGTCATGCCAGCTTCGGGCAAAATCCTTTCGGGTGGCGTGGATTCTAATGCCCTTCACAAGCCGAAACGCTTTTTTGGGGCAGCTCGTAAAATCGAAAATGGCGGTTCTCTCACCATTTTGGCTACAGCTTTGATAGAAACGGGCAGCAAAATGGACGAGGTTATTTTTGAAGAGTTCAAAGGAACGGGAAATATGGAGCTGCAGCTTGATAGAAAACTCTCTAATCGCCGTATTTATCCCGCCATTGACGTAGTAGCTTCTGGCACACGCCGCGAAGATTTGTTGATGAGCAGCCGAGATTTGCGTAGAATGTGGATTTTGCGCAAGTATTTGTCCGATATGAATACGATAGAATCCATGGAGTTTTTGTTGGATAGAATGAGGAATACGCTTGATAATCAGGAGTTTCTACTTTCTATGAATGGATAATTAATATATTTACATCAATAGTGTTGCGCACCTTTCAAAAGTACGCAACACTATTTCTGTAAATATGCCCGTCTGCTTACTACAAAAGAGAGATGGAAACGGCTATCATAAAACCATCATTGCCCGTAAATACCAATTATATCTGCCTACAGAACAACAACTTATAGATGAGGTAATGAAGGAAATCGCAAATTTGGATAGGTATGAAAGTGAGGGTATTTGATAGACAAAATATTTTTGTTTTTTTTGCCGAAAATATATCTATACTTTGTAGAATTAAAGCCGTCAAACAGATGAAAACAAGTCCAAAAACGACAAATCCCAAATTAATCGAGCGTTATGTGCTGATATTAAGTAGCTTAGATACGCCTACGCAAATTGCTATTATGGCAGGCTTGCGCCAACGTTTACGTGCCGAAAACAAACAAAAAGCCTTGCGTGAAATCGGGGAAGGATATAAAGAAGCCCTATTAGCCGATAAATATAAGCTCAAATTGCAAGATGCAAAAGAGGCATTGAAGGAGATTTTAGCTGAAATCGAAAATGAATAAAGTCGTATGAAATTGTTCTGTGAAGCTTATCCAATCGTCCAAGCCCTGTCTGGACGATTGACGTGGAACCTAAATAAACAAAAAATGTTTTTATTTTTTGCAATAAATTCATACTTTTGCAAAATGCTTTGTAGGTTCGGCGGGTTTGGTCATTGAGCGTAGCCGAAATGCCCCCCGCCGAACCTTAAACAACACAAACACACACATTTTAACAAATACCATCATGAAGCATTTATTCACTTTTGTTTTCTCTTGTTTGCTTACTACACTTTCTGCGCAAAACACTTGGATAGTAAGCAACGTACCCGGCTTTGATGCCGATTTTACGGACTTGCAAACGGCTATCAATAGCGCAACTGCGGGCGATATTCTCCTTATACAAGGCTCTGCGGCAAGCTATGGAAATGTTACAATAACCAAGCCCCTTGTGCTTTCGGGACCCGGCTACTTCTTAGCCCAAAACCCACAAACCCAAGCGCAACTTTCAGAAGCTACTTTAGGCACTCTTTTGATTGACAATGGTGGGAGTGGGTGTATTGTGGAGGGGCTTTCGATTCTACAAGGAATAGCATTAGATTCTGTCAACAATGTTATTATTCAAAGTTGTAGGGTAGAAAGTCAGTATCCGTATTATACTTATTATGGCTTAACTGCAAACTACTCTCAAAGTACGGTAGTTAGAAATTGCTATTTTTCTAACACATACTACGCAGCTATACTATGTAACTCCCCTAGTAGTTGTATTATTAGCAATAATATTATAAGCAACACTGGTGGTGGTGGGATTGCTGGCTCAAACTGTATTATAGAAAACAATGTCTTTGCTCCTACCACCTTCAACAATAGCTATCCTTATCCTGTGAATGTTAATGCTTCTACCGTTCAAAACAATATTTTTTCAGTCGGATACGCAATTGTTGCAACAAACTCATCTGTTGTTAATAACCTCTTCGCAGGCGGATTTAATGGCGGAATCATTATCAACGGCAATCAAGAATATGTAGATATGTCCACAGTCTTTATTGGCTGGGCAAATAATGGTTATAGTGGAGATGGGAGATGGCAACTCTTGCTTGGTTCACCTGCTATCGGTGCTGGGGTAGGGGGAATAGATTGTGGAGCTTGGGGGGGAAGCTCACCTTATCGCCTTTCGGGTATGTCTTTTAATCCTAATATATGGCAGGTCGTGATGCCTACTACGGGTACGTCTGGCGGAGGAATGAGTGTAACGGTAAAGGCAAATGCGAATCAATAGGCGGTGTTTTAGGCGTTATAAAGGTTCGGCGGGTTTTAAAAA
>JAYUZN010000863.1:0-2945 GCA_043751755.1 Bacteroidota bacterium
GGCGCACCTTTAAAAGATGCGCCGCCCTCGTAAAAGGAGAAATTCACCCCGTTTGCAGGATAAATCAGCTCTTACCTCCCTTGTCAAAGCTGCAAACCGCTACCAATTCCGCAAAATCTTCTGCCCCTAACTGCTCAAAATCTTTCTGCAAAACCTTGATATATTTCCACTCAATCGCAGTCAGTTCGCTTGCAACTGCGCACCAATTGACCGCCGCCTCATCTTTTAATCGCACCTCAATGTCTTCTCTGCCTTTTGTTTCGATGAGATAATGCACATTTTCGGCAGTAATTGCCACAAAATCGGGGAAATAATTGCGAATATTCGCCATCGTATCCGTATATTGAACCGAAAACCCAAACTGCATGGGAAGTTTGGCAAAGCTGCGAATATCCGCCGCTTTGTCTAAAAATTGCGCAAAAGACGCTTCAAATTCATTATCACAAGGGGTATAGTTAAAAATCGTTTTCCGTTGGGCTAATACCTTTTTGTGCGTAGGAAAGGCCGGCGTAGTAGCAAGCCTTTTTTCCAAACTTTCTAATTTTGGCGCAGGATATTCTACCATTTTTTCACGCAAAATCCGCTCAAATTCGCGCATAGTTACGATTCTTGCCACTTTTCCGCTCATTGCCAAAATAACCTCTCGGTCATTCAAGGCTACCGTTTTGCCAAACGCTTTGTGCGTAAAAAACGCCCGAATTTTGGGAGCTAAATACGCAAATTGACTTGCCAATTTCACATTTGCCATGATTTGTTTGGCATAATAACCAATGATTTCTTCCGCAGTTTGGGCAGGAGGAATATCATAGTTTCGCTCAAATAATTTCTCATCTGTCAAAATATCCCTTCCTTCGTAAATAAAGGATTTCGTATCTTCCAATTCTTTGGCTTTTAAGGGCAGAGTCGAAATCGCTAATTTCATTACGTCAATGTCCTCAATTTCAACGATTAACGATTTTTTTCGCATCAACAAAGGAGAAATATCAGGGATAGCAATATCAAAAACCTGTTTTTCTGCAAGGGTTTGAACAATGAGAATTTTTAGCTTATCCTTTCCGATTTCAAAAGAATCAAATTTCGTATCTTCTATTTTCTCCAAGTCGTCCATAATTTTCATAAAACCATTGCTCCCAATCACATCTACCGTTTCCTGCACATTCTGCCCCCGAAACATCAAACGCAAGCCTCGTCCAATCGTTTGTTCGGGCAAAACCTGCGCCTTTGAACTGTAGGAACGCAAGCCCACAATGACGGTTACATTTTGCACGTCCCAGCCTTCGCGCAACATCAAAACCGACACAACCGCATGAATCGGCGAAGTATTTGCATCTACTTCCTGCACACTTTTGCGGGCAAGTTCCAAATCTTTGCTGCTAATTTCGCCTTGCTGATTGGTGTGAATGACTACCGTTTTTCCGCCCGCAAAATGCTCAGGATATTTGACTTGAAGCCAATCTGCTACCTCATCTGCCTCCGCAGTATTGGACATCATAACAAAGAGTAAAGGTTTCTTATTCAAGGGTTTAAAAGTGTTTTGATACTCTTTCCAACGCTCTACCCCCGCAGTCAGGTAGCCCACATAGCGCACACTTGCAATGTCTGAAGCCGCTTCTTCTATTTTGGAAATGCCTTTTATTGGCTTTTTGACAACGCCGTCTAAAATCGCTTGTTTGAGCGGATAATCAAAAATAGTCCAAGGAAATAATCTCCCCGTATAATTAAAACGGGGCGTAGCCGAAACATCTATTTGGGCAGCAAGCGGCTTTTGTATATGCAGTTTGCGGATAAAACGATTCCATTCGCTCTCCTCCTCGTGCGTGTGATGCGCCTCATCATTAAAAATCATCAACAAGCCCTCACGTGCAGCGATACGTTGCTCAAAATCATCTGCTTCCACTTTTTCCACAGGGGGCAAATTTCCCAACATGTCCGTCATTATATCCGTTTCTTTCTTGTCTTTTTTGGGTTCGCGCATATAAAATTGCTGAATATTGGTGAGATAAAACGCGCCTTCTTGATACGCACCTTCTGCATCACCTCGCATATAATAGGTCATGTCCCACCACCATTGAAAATGTTTGGGAAGGAGGGGCAGGGTTTTGAATACGCGTCCATTGGCAAAATCGCTGCGCAAGCGGTCTAACACAATAATATTTGGGGCAATAAGGAGAAAATTTTTGGCAAATTTCGTTTCGCTGCTTCGAATGGCATTCGCAAATTGCCAGACGATAATCATAGAAATAACCAACGTTTTGCCGCTTCCGGTTGCCATTTTCAGGCAATAACGCGCAAAATCGTCATAACTTGGCAAGGGAATTTCGGCGGCTGAAAAAGCGTATTTTTCGTATAATTCCTTCTGATTCCGAATAGTTACGACTTCGTATATATAAATTAAGGTTTCTATTGCCTCTTGTTGTGCCAAATGATATTGGAACGGCTGCCTATTTGCTAATAAATGGTCGGTATGAAACCAAAAGTTCAGTAACTCGCGGGTAGTTTCCGTAATATCGGGGTAATTGGCTGATTTCCAACTTTCTACTGCGGCTTTTATGGCAGGTACGCAAACGGCTGTGTGTAAATAATCGGCTATATCTTCTTCAAATAAGCTAATTTCGGAGGGCTGTTGTTTTTTCTTTGCCATGGAAAAGGGAATTGAAAATTGAGAATTGAGAATTGAAAATTGAGAATTGAGAATTGAGAATTGAGAATTGAAAATTGAAAATTGAGAATTGAGAATTGAAAGTTAAGAATTGAGAATTGAAAGTTAAGAATTGAGAATTGAAAGTTAAGAATTAAGAATTGAAAGTTAAGAATTAAGAATTGAAATTACTGCTGGTGCAAGCGTCCGCTCAATGCAGTCCGTTTAGAAAATGAATAAAATGAAAAGGGGATAATATCATATTAATTGGCAAAATGTATCCCGTTTTGTTGATGTTTATGGTCAA
>JAYUZN010000864.1:0-5665 GCA_043751755.1 Bacteroidota bacterium
CAAAAAAGCGATAATATCCGTTTTTTCTGCCTCTGTAAGCGGAATTCCAAGCACGCCATTTTGGTTCAAAATCGGGTCTAAGTTCGGCGTATTCTCTACATTTGTTGCATAAAAATTGAGGACAGCTGTGAGAGATGACAGTTTTCCATTGTGCATATAAGGGGCAGATTTCTCGATATTGCGCAAAGAAGGTACTTTGAATTTATATCTATCCGCAGGATTGAGGGTGATTCTCATTCTGCCAGAATCTGATGTTATAGGACGACCATTATTGCGAAAAGAATAATCTGTAAATAATTCGCCACTATGACAGCTGGCACATTTTTGCGTAAATACTTGTAAACCATTGCGTTCCGAAGTTGTCAAAACCTCTCCTTCTCCCCGAATATACTTATCATAGCGCGAATTGGCAGAAACCAACATTTTCATAAATTGTGCCAAAGCTACCCCCATTTTTGCTGTAGAAATGTCGCTTGTATCCTGCACATCTGCAAAAGCGGCTTTGAACAAATCGGGATATTTGGGGCTTCTGCGCAACTTATGCAAGAGATGATTCAAGTTTTCCGCCATTTCTACAGGGTTTTCAATCGGTCCAAAAGGCTGCAAATCCAAATGCCCTACGCCGCCGTCCCAAAAAAAAGTAGGCATCCATGCCAAATTTTGAATCGTAGGGGAATTTCTGTTTCCCAACAAATTGTTTACCCCATGACTTATATCATGCCCATCATGCGCAAACGCTGCGGATTGTTGATGGCAGGAGCTACAAGCAATCGTACTGTCAAGCGACAGCATAGGGTCATAAAACAAGGCTTTGCCCAAGTTTACCGTTTTTTCGGTAGGCTCAGGCATGTAGGCTATATTTGCAGGAAAATTGGAAGGAATGGCAAAAGCCTTGAAAGTCGGCTGTTCTGGACAGTCTTTCTTACAATTTGTGCCACAACTTGCCATATTTAGCAATATCAAACAGAGAATTGTTTTTACCCCAAAACGCAAGAAAGTACATGTTGCCATTTTTCAAGTAGTTGAAAGTTATAAGTTGAGAGTTGAAAGTTAATATAAGTTTATGATAATCAATAGGATATATCGAAAATATATGTTTAGATTATTTTTCGCTCGTACTTATTTGAATTGGTTAATGATGTGCTGCAATACGCCTAACACTTTTTCTAAATTCGTCAAAGAATAAGTATTTACATCTACTTCAATGGTCATACCTTCTTTGAAACGCAGCAAAAGCCAGTTATTACCTGTTGTAATGACCCCATATATCACTTGTTGTGGCTGCTTGTATCGCTCATTCCAAAGGCGAGTAGCATACATTTCTGCTACACATTGAGGTACGGCTGCTGTTATCACATCATTGAGCTTTGCCTCCACAACTGCGATAATCGGTGCGTCAGGCACTACTTTCAAGGGAAGTTTTGCCAATAGAAAATCGCAAAAGCCTTGTAAGCCTTTCGCTGCATCTACCGTAAAGTTAAAACCTGAATACAGGGAAAAAACAGTTGGGTTATTTTCTTGCAATTCGTTCAGAATCGGCGCAATGAGAAACTCTGATTTTGCTTTTTCGGTAGCCAACGAAAGGTTTTTGGAGCGATTAAGTGTTTCTGTTAACCAAGCACTCGGCGATACATCAACAATCGTTTCCTCTGCAAATAACTCTTTGATGATAACCTCTAAGCCTAACACTTTTAGGTCATCAAAAGTAAATTTTGAATAGGATTTTGTATTGCGCGTTGCCATGGTTGTTTTAAAATTGAAAATAAGCTCATTATTTGTAGCTTTGTAGGGTGGCGCACTTTTCAAAAGCACGCCACCCTAACAACTCCTCCTACACTTCCGAAAAAAGCATAGACTTTATATATTCCTGATTCATTCTGGTAATGTTCAAGATTTTGATGCCTTTTGGACATTCAGCCTCGCAAGCCCCTGTATTTGTGCAGTTTCCAAAGCCTTCTTCCTCCATCTTTTTGACCATATTTTGTACCCGTATCAAACTTTCGGGCTGCCCTTGTGGAAGTACGGCTAAATGAGTTACTTTTGCTGACACAAATAACATAGCAGAAGCGTTCTTGCAAGTCGCTACACAAGCCCCGCAGCCGATACATTCTGCGGCATTCATAGCTTCTTCGGCAATGGGTTTTGGAATGGGAATCTCGTTGGCATCTGGGGCAGAACCTGTGTTGATAGACACAAAACCGCCCGAATGAAGAACTCTATCAAAAGCACTTCTATCCACCATCAAATCCTTGATTATCGGAAATGATTTTGCGCGCCAAGGCTCGACATAGATAGTATCCCCATTTTTGAAAGAACGCATATGCAGCTGACAAGTCGTAGTCATACGGTTAGGTCCATGTGCCTGTCCGTTTATCATCATACTACACATTCCACAAATTCCCTCTCTGCAATCATGGTCAAAAGCGATAGGTTCTTCGCCTTTGCGCACCAAAATTTCATTGAGCATATCTATGGTTTCCAAGAAAGACATATCCGGCGAAACGCTATCAAGCGTATAATCTACCATTTTGCCTTTCACATTTGTGTTCGCTTGCCTCCAAATTTTGAGGTGTATTTTCATTAGTTTTTCCATATCTAAAAACGAGTTGATTTCAAAGTACAAATTACGGTTTTTGGAATGGGATACGCAAATTTTATTTATAGTTGTGCGGTTTTTCAAGCCGAAAATAAAGCTTTTTTGCAGTTACAACAAACGGCACAACTATTATAAGGATTGAAAATTAAATAAAGTAATAACTTAATAGTCCCGTAGGGACGGCGATATTTATAGAAAAAACATACCAACCCCCTCCTTCTTTTTTTTTATTTTTGCGCGAAAAACGCAATAGATGGTGGGGGATTATGGGGGCTATAAATATTTCGTGCCTACGGCACTAAGAAATCCCCAAAATAAAATTGTTAAGTTATTTATTCTTCAATCCTAACAACATGTCTGCCATTTTTCGTTCTTTTGTCCCGTTAGGGACAAAATGTCGGTAGCCCAAGGAAAAACGCCCCAATTCCCAGCATGGTTTTCGTGAAAGCACGAAAAACGAATAAAAAATGGGGGAAATACGCATATTTCTACCGACATTTTGTCCCTACGGGACAAGCAAAGCACGAAGGCAGACATATTGCTCCTAAGGAGCAAAAATTAAATAACTTGCTATTTTTCTCACCACTAAGGCACGAAGCAATAGGGTAAAAGAAGACAACTAAGCCGAACTTTTTTTTCCTTAGTTTCCTTCGTGCCTTAGGGGTAAATTAGGATTTTATTCTTTTCGTGTTTCTAACCGAAAATGTATCTAAAATAACAATCAAAAACTTAGCCCCATTTCTACTCCCAACAAGATAGGGGATTTATAAGAAATACCTTGACTATACATTCTTCGGAGCATAACTTGCGTATTTAATGCCCCAAAAATGCCCATTTTTTCGCTTATATGATAGGTATATTTAGCACGTGCCAAAATAGCGGCATTATGCGAGGTATAGACTTTGGCATCTTTTGCGCCAATTTGTGCGATTCGCAAAGCTGCATTGTTATCGGTAGAGCCAATCAAAGCCCGATATGCTATGCCTGTTCCGAGAGCTAAGTCTGAACGGTTTTTGCCAAAATGCGCATTAGCCATTATTTGGGGCGATAAAACATAAAAATTAAAGGGTATTGCAGAGGTTTCATTTCCTCGATAAGGCGTAGTTTTGCTACTGGCAATCGCTTCGTCAAAGTTAGCGATATCGGAGGTAGGAATCAGAATACGATTCATTTTTTGGTAATAAAAAGCCAAAGCCCCTTCTATTCCAAAACGGCGAGAATGCCTGTATTCGCCGCCAAAAGTGGCAAATTGCGTGTTAGGAGAGATAGTAATTTTGAGCAAAGAAGTATCGTTTACCGGGATAATTTGCGAAGCAATAGATAGGCTTTGGTCATTATAAACCTGCAAGCTGCTGGTGCTATCCCCTACCCCAATATTGGCTACGCCCAAAGAAGCTAATTGTCGTGCATTTTTGGCAGTAGTTTGGTGGTTATTGCCCAAAATCTCATATAAAATCGCATAATTTCCTGCGCTTATATTCCATGTCCACGTGTGATTGCCTTTTGGCGTGGGAATATCCGCTAATATATTAGGAGAAACTTGCGCTTTTGTAAGGGTTAAGTAAGTGCTTATAAAAGCCTGTTTTTCAATAGGTTGAATCGTTTTATTGATAGTTTTACTTGAAGGTATTTCTGGTTTTTCAGCTATTATTTCTTTTTCAAATGGAATGGAAGTATTTTGAGCCATCGTATTTGAAGGTATTTCTGATTTTTTAGCTATATCTTCTTTTTCAAATGGAATAACAAAATTTTGAGCAATAGTATTGGGAGGAATATCCGTTTTGGGAGGAGAAACGAAGGCTTTTTTTCCACTTTCTACGGCTTTTTCAGGGATTGTGTTTCTCCCATTTTGTAATAAAAATGCACGTTTTTTCTTCATTTCTGTAGCTTCATTTTTGACAATAGCGGGTGTTTGTGCCAAAGATGACTCATTTTTTGGTTTGTTATCAACTACAGGTTTTTCTATTTGCTTGCTTTGAGGAGGCAAAGGAATAGACGTTTTTGTAGCAACCGTTTCCTGTTTTTGGGCAGGTATTTTTGACGTATTTGAAATAACCGTCTTTTCTTTTTGATGACAACACATATAAATACCTGTGCTTGTAGCACATAACAATAGACATAGCCCTAATATTCCCCACTTTTTCTTGTTATTATGGGGCGGCTCTTGCAGGTCATGATGAATCCTATCCCATACTTCTCCGCGTGGAGGCAGGGTTGCGTTCGCTAATTTGCGATTGATTCGTTCTTCAAAGCTATTATATTGCATCTTGATATTTGTTAATGACCAAACTATCTTCATGGATTCTTTTTTTGAGTAATGCCTTTGCGCGCGTAAATTGCGAACGCGAAGTGCTTTCATTGACGTGGAGAAGGTCTGCAATTTCGGCATGAGAATAGCCTTCTATCGCAAACATATTGAACACAATTCGATAGCCGTCTGGCAAATCTTGAATAATCTTGAGTAAATATTCCACCTCTAAGGTATCCACAATATTGTCATCTACCGTATTTTCGCTAATATTGTCATTCAAGGGCGACACGAGTTGTAGTGCCTTATTGTGCCGAATAATGTCTATTGCCGTATTGACGATGATTCTCCGAATCCACCCTTCCAAAGAGCCTTGATTGTTATATTTTTCTATATTTTGAAATATTTTAATAAAACCTTCTTGTAACATATCTTCTGCCTCATCTCTATGTTGCGCATATCGGTAGCACAAAGCCATCATTTTGGGCGCAAACAACTCATATAAACGGCGTTGAGCCAAAGGCTCGTGCCGCATACAACCTGCTACTATTTTGAGGTATGTGGGAGGTATTAGCATGAAATAATGGAGGATTATTGATTAAGGTATATGATTCACGTAGATGAGGGCGCAGATTTTCGCAAGTTTTTCTTAATTTGCGTGAATCTGCGAAAATCTGCGTGAAATTACAAAGAAAAATCGAATAAATACAAATTATCCATAAACTAAGGAAAGAAACTTAAATAAAGTACTAATTTAATAGTCCCGTAGGGACGGCGATATTTATAGAAAAAACATGCCACACCTCCCCTCTTGTTTTTCG
>JAYUZN010000865.1:0-8688 GCA_043751755.1 Bacteroidota bacterium
ATAATAAATCTTGTCCCAGTGCTTTTGTCCCAATAGGCAGGAAGTAAACTAATAACCCTTTCAATCCAATTATTTTCTATATATTTTTCTATATGATTCGCATTGACCTTGCTACGGAAATAGCCATCAGGCAAAAGTAAAATTGCCCTGCCATTCTCCTTCAAACTTTTTAATATCAATTCTATAAATGAGATAGGCATACTTAATCTATCCTCTGCAGATTTGTGCTGAAAAGGGATATCCGAAACACAAACATCTACTTGTTCAATTGGAGCATTAAGAAATGAATTATCGTAAAGAATTGTGAGCTGTTGAATTTTATGTAAGCTTAAATACACGTATGAAAAATCGTTTATTGTTCCATTACATTCCTGCCCCATAAATTGAATCTTATTCCCATTTCTTCCTGCAAATTGATAGATGGTCAACAATGTTCCTCCTAAGCCAGAGGCAGGGTCATATACGATTTCGCCCTCCTTGACATTTGCAAGCTGTGCTAATAAAAGATTAATTTGCTTAGGGGTGTGGTATTCTCTTGACTCCGTTTTCTCTATTACTATTTTAAGCATAAAATCCACGGATTTTACGATTTCTTCTAAAGAAACTTTGTCAAAATCTACTTTGGCTAACAAAAACAAAATAGCATTAATAACGGGATTGCTTAAAATGCTATATCTTTTAGGCTCTAGTTTTGATAACAAGCCTTTTGGTATATGGGTTTTATTATGACTAATAAATTGCTTAATGATTAGGCTTGTAATTCCATGCAAAACACTGATATCCAGTCTCAGAGGAGAAGATTGGATAAATGAGGTAATTTCTTGAGTAGCTTGCAAAAGTTTCATAAAAATAGCTTGTAAAAGTGTGAAACTGTGAGTAATAATACGTGAAACTTCGGCAAACTTAGCTTTTTGATGAACATTATTTGAAAGGCTTTGCAAAGGTAATATTTTTTTCCACTATATCCAAAAAACTCCCGTATTTTTGCAAAAACAAAACAAATCTCATGACAAAATATACCTATATTTTTCTCGCCCTCCTTCTCCTTTTCGCCAGCAACTGCCGTATGCTCATGAAAACCATTGGCGAATCGGACTGCGCTGTAAGTGGTTATGTAGCCGAGCAAGACACGACCCTCAACTGCGCTCTCGGCAATTTCGATATGCGAGAGTTAGATACTTTTGCGATAGAATTGGGAAAAGGCGTGGTTCACACATTCAAGTTGAATTGTGGGGCGCACAAGTTGAGTGCTACGCAAAATGAATTGGTGATAGGCATGGAGCCTGACGCGCCGCCTACTTTTTTTCGAGAAAATGGCAAAGAAACAGGTTTTGATTATGAACTTTGGCAGGCTCTCAAAAAGGAGGTTTTTCCCAATGCTACGATAAAAGTCGCTGAACATGGCTATGATGAATTGGCGGCTTTGCTCATGCAAAAACAAATAGATGTGATTGCTGGCGGCTATGTGGCGGACAAGGATTTGCGCGGCATAGATTGGACAGAGCCGTATTTGAGTTTTGGCTATTGCATTGTTACAAATGTAGGGCAGGCAAGCGTTTTGACGGATATTGCTGCGTTGAAAGGCAAAAAAATAGGCGTTTATAACGACGGAGAAACGGAGGATTGGGTGCGCACACACATTCAAGACGTAGGGGAAATTGTGGCAAAAGTAGATGACCCAAACAGCAAAGAATCGGATTGGATGCAGATGTTGGTGGATAGGGAGGTAGATGCGATTGTGTATGATTTTCCCTTTGCTGCAAAGGAAATTCAGGATTATCGGGGCGAATTAGCCATTTCTGCCAAAAATATAAATGCCGCAAATGACCTCAAAGCCTATTCTTTTGGGCTGCCTTGTGGCAATACGCAGTTGTTGTTGCGGATAAATGAAGCGATTTTGAAGTTCAAAACTTCGGCAGCGTATGCCAATTTGATAAGCCGTTTTATCCCAAATCCAGATGGCGACAAAAAAGCGGGGCTTGCCGCAAATATAAAGGATTCTAAGGATTTGTATGTGGTCAAAACGGGCGAAACGCTTTCTACGATTGCGCAGCAGCAGTTGGGAAATATGGGAAGATATAAGGAGATTTATGACTTGAATCGGGCTGTGTTAGCGAGTCCAGATATTATTTATGTGGGGACTTTGCTGAAAATGCCGCATTGAGTTTCAACGCTTTATTTTGTTTTTTACCACTAAGGCACGAAGAAACACAAATTAAATAACTTGCTATTTTTCTCACCACTAAGGCACGAAGAAACACGAAGCAATAGGGTAAAAGAAGGCAACTAAGCCACGCTTTTTCTTTCTTAGTTTTCTTCGTGCCTTAGTGGTAAATTAGGATTTTATTCTTTTCGTGTTCCGAAGAAACACAAAGCCATTCCTTAGTTCCCTTCGTGCCTTAGTGGTGAATAAAAAACTCAATGTTCTAAATAAAAACTCAATACTGCACCACAATTCCCACCGAAGGCGTGAGATTTCCCAAGCTATTCGGAATATAATACGTCTGATAATAGGCAGGATTGTTCGAATTGACAAGTGCATTGTTATTTGCATCACGCACCACATTCAAAATAGGTGCGCCATCAATCTTTTTGATATATATATTTTGAATATCAATATAGGTATTCAAGCTCCATTTCTTGAAAAACCACTTCTTGTCAAGGCGCACATCTAATTGATGATAAGGACTTAAACGTTTGGTATTGAGTTGATTGTAGTCGGGCAGAGCCTGTTGAAAAGCGTTCCAAACGGGGATAGAACTTGAGGTAAGACTGTCCACAGGCGTGTAGGGATTTCCTGCTGTAAAACGCCATTTTGCCCCAAGTTCCCAATTTCTTTTGAACTTTTTGCCCGCTGTGAGGGCTACAATATGTCTGCCGTCCCAAGAAGAAGGCACATATTTTCCCTTTTTATCCGTAAATTCACTCCAAACCAACGTATAAGCGATAATGCCATAAAAACCTTTGTACAGCCTTTGTTGTGCCAAAAACTCCACCCCATAACTCCGCCCTTTGCCAATGCTTGAAGCTGCCCCATTTCCGACCACCCCAAAATCAGAACCCAAATTTGCCAAAGCCACAGAATCGCGCAGCATAAACGGATATTTGTCATAACTTTTGTAAAAACCTTCTACCGAAATCTTGGAATTTGTGGCACTCAAATAGGCAAAACCCGCCACAAGATGCTTGTTTCTTACATAATCCAAACGGTCTTGATTTTCAAGGGCTTTTGTGTCCGTATTTCTATAGCCCATAACCGTATAAGTCGGTAATTGATAGAAAATACCTGTGTTAAAATTGGCAGTAATTTTGTCTGTGATGCTATATGAAGCCGAAAAACGGGGCGAAAATTGGCGAAAAGGATTTGCCATTTTGCTGTTGTAACCTGTGCCATCTATGCGTGTACCTGCCGAAAGAGAGAGGCGATTTTGGAAAAAAGAACGACTTATTTGCGCAAAAGCTCCGTATTTAAGCAAATGCAAAGTAGAATTAAAATCTATTGTAACAAAAGGCAGCTTGTTGTAGGTGCGGTTAAAATAGCGAGAATATTCCGAACCTGCCCCGAAATTTATTTTCCAATTTCCATATCTTCCCCCATGTTCCACCCGAAATTTATTATCACTTTCTTGCGAATTGTAATCTAACAATTTTTCCTGTGCTTTGTCATTATTTTTGTATTTATAGGAATCAAAATTTATCATATTTCGGCTCAACACCACCGTCCAAAGCCCTTTTTCGCCATAATGTTTGTAGCTTGTCCCCAAGGTATAGCTCCATTGCGTTTGCACAGGCAAATAGCCCAAAATATACTTCTGATAATCGGTGCTATCTTGGTCTAAATTCAGTTTAAACAAGTCATAAGAACCCAAACTTATGATGTTAAACTCATTTTTCTCATTTATTTTAAACTTGTGTTTATACTGCCAATCGTGATAGGTTGGGAGAAAAGGCAGCCCCAAAATTTTGAACAAATTTTGCAAATAAGAACGGCGCACAGACAGCATAAAAGAAGATTTTTTGCTCGTAGGTCCTTCCATCGTCAAAGCTAAATCGCTCGCTCCCACAGTCGCAGTAAAGCCCAATCTGTCCTTACGTGCCTCTCTCATACGAAACTGAAACACAGAACTTAGCGCATTTCCCCGATTGGCAGGAAAAGCGCCTGAATAAAAATCAACTTCATTGATAAAATCCACATTCATCATGCCCACAGGTCCGCCCGAACCGCCCTGCGTAGCAAAGTGATTGATATTTGGCACTTCTATATCGTCCAAATAAAAGCGGTTTTCATTGGGCGCACCGCCCCGAATCAAGATGTCATTCCGAAAACTGACCGTACTGCCTACCCCTGGCAAAGACTGAATAACCTTAGAAATATCTCGATTTCCGCCGGGATTTCGCTGAATTTCGCTTGTGCCAATCGTGCGCAAAGACAAGGGAGCCTCCTCCGATTTTTTGAACGGAGAAGCTACAATTACCACAGAATCAGTGCCTTTTGTATCTTCCTTTAAGGCAATTTCTAAGGAATATGGTTTGTTATTCGTAACTTGAATTTCAAAAATAATTTTATTTTCAAAACCCACAGCACCTGCCTCCAAATTGTATAAGGCTGGAGTCATGCCTGTGATTTCAAAATTGCCCAAACTGTCAGTATATGCCCCAAATTCGGTATTTTGCAAGAAAACAGTCGCAAATTGCAAAGCCTGATTGTTTGCCTCATTGAAAACGCGCCCTTGTATAATGCCTGTTTGTGCTTGCATTTTGACCCCAAAAAGGAATAAAATGAGGTACAGAAGATAGATTTTTCTCATATTACAATGTGATGGTTTTATTTTTGAAGTAAACCCTTATTTTTAAGGAATTGTTTAATATTTGGCTAAAAAAAATAAACAAAGTCCCGCAGCTGCCATTTAGAAAATGGCATAAATAAATAACAACTGCCATTTAGAAAATGGCAGGTTTTGCTGAAAAAAATAAACAAAGTCCCGTACCTGCCATTTTCTAAATGGCATAAATAAATAACAACTTCCATTTAGAAAATGGCAGCTACGGAAAAAAATATTTTTTTTGTCAAAAAACATTTATATTTGCATAGACAAGACATAACTATATGAAAATATCCATTTTTCCGCCTTTTTCTGTCCATGAAATCGGGCAAAGAAGCAACAATGAGGACAATATTTTTCCCATAAAAGGAGCTGCAAACGGCTCAGATAGCCTGTTTGTGGTCTGTGACGGCGTGGGCGGCGGCGAAAAAGGCGAAGTTGCGAGTGAATTAGCTTGCAAGACCTTAGCGGCTTTTTTTGCAGAAAAAGGAGACTTTGTAAGCACAGAAACAGAAATACAGGCTGCTGTGTTACAAGTGCAAAAAAAGATGGAAAAATATGCAGATGCTTACGGGGCTTCGGCAAAAGGCATGGCTTGTACAATGACTCTGCTGCATCTACACGCAGCAGGCGCAACGATTGCACACATTGGCGACAGTCGTGTGTACCATGTTAGAGAAGGGAAAATTTTATTTCAAACGCATGACCATAAATTAGTCAATGATTTGGTGAAATATGGTGCAATCACGCCTGAACAAGCCCTCACGCACCCACAGCGCAATGTTATTACCCGCGCTTTGCAAGCTCATTCTATTCAAGAGGCAGAGGCTGATGTGCATATTATTCAGGAGGTGCAGGCAGGAGATTATTTTTTCCTTTGTACAGATGGCATTTTGGAACGGGTTACAGATGCTATTCTGTGCGAAATCTTGACAAAAAAACAGACTGATGAAGCCAAAATGCAAGCCATTTATATCGCCTGTCAAGGCTATTCAAAAGATAATTTTTCGGCGTATTTGGTGCAAATAAAAGAGGTAAGTGGCACGATTCCAGATAGTTACAAAACGAAAGATACAGAAAGCCTCCTTATTCCTACGGAAAATAACACAAGCGAACAACAGGTAACAAGTCCACCCAAACCCCTTCCAAAATGGCTGATGCCTTTGGCTATTTTTGGCATAATAAGCCTTGTGATTGCTTTGTGGGCAGCGTTTTTGGGGGGAAAAGAACCTGCGGCTGTGCTTAAAAAAGATACAATTCCTGTACAAACAAAAATGATTGATACCCTAAAAATCGTAAAAGATAGTATAAAAAAGGATAGCATTTTGCCCAAAATACCTTCAAAAAACAAAGATAGTCAAGAGAAAAAAGATTCATTTTGATAACGACATAATATATTTGTAGGTTTGCAGGGGGACGCACCTTTGAAAGGTGCGCGACCCTGATAAATTTGCCCGTTTTGGGATATCGCAAGCTAAAGCTTACGTTACGCATACCGCAAATTTATCTGCCAGAACCTGCGTCCTCATCAGCGAAAATCCGCACTAACCTACACTAACATTCATTATCATGAAAAAAAACTTTTTTTTGTTGTTCTTCTTGCTTCCTTACCTCTGTATAGCGCAGATGCTGGTCTCTGGCGTGCCTATGTCCCTTCCCAATTCGCCCCTTAGCTACAAGGCAATGGTCGAAAATACCTTTGGCGGAATGGGGCAACTCTCCAATATTCAAGTTACGGGCGATACCACCGCATTGCAAGCGGGCTGGTTTCGGGCGTTTGGCACCAACTTGGGCATGTCAAGCGGCATGTTGATAACAAACGGAGACATAAATGGGGCAGTGGGACCCAATTCAAATACAAGTTATACGGGAAATGTTATGAATCTGCCAGGTGATGCCGATTTGACTGTCGTTTCAGGTGTAGCCACTTTTGATGCTTTTATCATAGAATTTGACATTATTCCCGACAGCAATTTCATTTCCTTACAGTATGTTTTTGCTTCAGATGAGTATGTAGAATTTGCCCAAACAGGAGGCCCCGGAGGCATTAATGATGCGATGGCTTTTATGATAACTGGCACAAATCCCGCAGGCGGAAATTATAGCAACTATAATTTTGCCTTAGTTCCCAATACCAACCTGCCTGTTTCTATTAATAACATCAATTGCGACATGAATAGTCAATATTTTGTCTGCAATGACCAATACAGTTTGGGAGGATTTGGGTCAGTTACTTGTGATAGCACTTCGGGCTGCCCTACGAATAATTTGAATACCAGCATTGAGTATGACGGTTTTACCACGCCCCTTGATGCCGTTGTCTCCGTTGTTCCCAATCAAAGCTACCACCTCAAATTGGTGATTGCAGACGGCTCAGACCATATTTTAGATTCGGGATTGTTTTTCAGAAAAAGTGGTGCTGCCTGTGGCAATGCTTCTATTGCGCCCGATTTTACGGCAATAAATAGTGCCTGTTTCGTGAATTTTACCAATACCTCTGCTAATGCTACACAATATTACTGGGATTTGGGAGATGGGACGACTTCTGGAGCGAATAGTGTGGCACATATTTATCAAACGGGCGGGCAAAAAAATGTGTGTTTATATGTAGCAAATAGCAATTGTGATACCTTTATTTGCAAAAGTATCACGCCGCCACAGACTTATTTTGCTTTTACGCCCACGATTACGGGCAGTCAAGTGGTTTTTAACAATTTTTCTGATACTACCTTGCAATATTCTTGGAATTTTGGCGATGGCACAACAGATACCGCCTTCTCTCCTACGCACATCTATTGCACAACGGGGATACATGCTGTTTGCTTATATGCAAATGGTATTTGTAGCAATTCTCTCTGCCAATACATTGATATAACGGGTCCATTCGCTCATTTTACTCACACAATTTCGGGCTATACTGTTAGCTTTACCAACACATCTATCCCCGCAGCGTCTTATTTATGGGACTTTGGAGATGGCACTACAGACACAAATTTTTCGCCCACTCATGCCTACCCTTCTATCGGTAACAAATATGTTTGCCTATCTGCGATAGATTCTTGTATGACTAATCAATATTGCTATACCTTGTATGTTACAGGTACGCAAGCCCTTGATAATGAGGCAAAAGCAATGATAAAATACTATCCCAATCCTACCGAAAATGTGCTGTATATGGAGCTAAAAAATGAACAAGATGATAAAGCTAAACTCTCATTATTGAATCTATTAGGGCAGGTTGTATGGGAGAAAAACCTTTTTTCTATAAATGGAAAAATAAGTGAAACCATTGATTTTCAGCATTTTCCAAAGGGGATTTATTTCCTTTTCTGTCAAACAGAGACGCAGCAGTATATCGAAAAGATTGTAAAAGAATAGGGGGAAACTTAAACGCTTAGGACTTACGCATTTTGCCACGAATTACACGAATTAACACGAATTAACAGCCCTAATTCGTGAAAACTCGTGCTATTCGTGGCTATAAAAACAGGTTTTGCGTAAGTCCCAAAAATGAATTACCCTTCCCCTTCCCCTTCTGCCGAAGTCTCCTTTACCAAAAGCGTCAAAACCGCCGCAAGCAACAGCAAACCTCCGCCAATCATGACGGCATGTAGCGAATTGTTATTCAAAACATGTTTCATAATGGGTCCAAAGCAAAGGGTCGCAATAATCTCGGGAATGACAATAAAGAAATTGAAAATGCCCATATAAATCCCCATTTTCTGGGGAGGCAAAGAAGGGGCAAGCATCGCATAAGGCATAGACAAAATACTTGCCCAAGCAATTCCTACACAACTCATAGAGAAATAAAGCGACCATTTATCGGTAAGGAAACTCACTGATAATAAGCCGATTGCGCCAATAG
>JAYUZN010000866.1:0-9837 GCA_043751755.1 Bacteroidota bacterium
TAAATTTTCCATTTTCCATTCATCAATGGTTTTGAGTGCGCTGTCGAAGTTTATGCCAATTCCTACGATTTCTTTGCCAAGTTGTCTGTATTTAGCAGCATAGTTTTTGGTCAATATTTGTTGAAAAGCAAGCTCCGCACTGCTATCCAATTTGAACTCAAAAATATAAATATAGTTAGCTATTTTTACTACAGAATCTATCCTCCCCGTAGAAGTATTTACCTCACTTTCAATGAATTGCCCCAAATAAGTGAACACCAAATGCAAAATAGAATGATAATATGCCTCTTTTTTGGCAATGAAAATATGAGAAGGAATGTCTGCAAAAATGGTAATTAATATGTCTATAACTTTGGCTATGTTTTGTTGTTTGAAGGCTAAGGCAATTTGCACCACTAATGAGCGCGCTTCCTTATTGCCTCTATGGCTAAATGCGTTGATTAAATAACTTAACATACTTTCTTTTACCTCTAAATTAGGATATGTTAACGTATATAATCCATATTCTTTATCAATATGCTTAATCGTGAGGTAGCCCGTTTGAAATAACAAAGGCTCTGTCTCTAACTGCTCAATGTCGTAGCTGTCAAAAGAAGTTCCCTCTACAATTATATTGTTAAAATCGTAAAACATTCTTTCTTTGAGCAACTTTATTAGAAAAGTAGGCGTACCTGTTTTAAACCAATGATTAACAAATTGATAATCTGTGAAATAACAAAGGATAGAAAAAGGGTTGTAAATCTCCGTTTTTCCGTCCCAAGTGTAGCCGTCATACCACAACTTTATTTTGGCGCGCAATGCCTCAAAAGAAAGTCCATTTGCCTGAGCTGCAAGTTCCATTCTATCGGAAAAATAATGGTCTAAATCCGCCTGTGTATAGCCCACAATGTCAGGATAGCTATGATTTTGGCTAATGTCAAGCAAATTGTTCAAATCCGAAAAAATAGAAACCCTTGAAAAACGGCTTACCCCCGTTATCATCAACAAACGAATATGCGCATCGCTGCTTTTAAAAGTGCTATAAAAGGCTTTGAGGATTTTTTGATGCGCCCTTGCTTGCGGAATGTCATCTAAATAATCTATCAATGGTTTGTCGTATTCATCTATAATTATTACGACTTCGCGCCCATATTTTGCGTGCATAGCTTTGAGCAGTTCCAAAAACTGCATTTCGTAAGTTTCTTCTGTCAAAACGAGTCCATGTTCTTTAGCTGTTTTTTGTAAAAAATCGCTAATTGCCTTTTCTAAGCCCTTCGTTTTGTAGCCCATTGCCTCAAAATAAATATGAATAACAGGATTTGTCTGCGACCAATCCCAGTTATTTTCTATCCACAAATCTTTGAAAAGCTCTTTTCTGCCTCGAAAAATCTCCTTTATTGTGTTCAAAGTCAAAGACTTACCAAAACGGCGTGGACGAGAAAGGAAATAATACCCTCCTCCTGTAAGAAGCTGATGAATTTGCTCGGTTTTGTCTATGTACAAATAATCGCCTTCGCGTAATTTGCCGAAATCTTGTAGTCCTATGGGAAGTTTTTTCATAAAGTTTGTAATTTTATGCAAAGATACAGAATAAATACAAAAAAAGAGGTACTTTTGGCACGCAGATTTTCGCAGATAAGAGCAGATAAGAGCAGATAACGCAGATGCTGGCATTCTTACTCACAGATTTAGGCATTTTTATCCGTAGATTTAGGCGTTTTTATCTGCCTTATCTGCCGACATCTGCGGGAATCTGCGTGAAACCACAACAACATGCGTCAATTTTTTTCTTCTTTATATCTCTCCAATCGCACCTATTTTGTAGGCGGAGGGCTTGCTACGGGCTTTATTTTGTCCTATTTCTTTCCATTTTTGCTGCCCACTATGAAGGCGGCTTCTTTGGTTTGGGGCGGCTTGACTGCCTTAGATGTATTGTTATTGTATCGAAGTAAAGAAGCTTTTTTTGCACATAGAGAAATTCCAGACCGCCTTTCTAATGGCGACCCAAATGAAGTAACTTTGCATTTGGAAAATCGCTATGCTTTTCCTACCAAAATCGAAATCATAGACGAAGTGCCATTTCAGTTTCAACTGCGTGATTTACAGTTCGATACGAATCTTGGGGCAAGGGCGAGCAAGACCATGCAATATTTGTTGCGCCCTGTTACAAGAGGCGTTTACAATTTTGGTGCCTTGAATTTGTTTATTCATTCGCCTTTTTCTTTGGTCAAAAGAAGGTATCAATTTGAGCAAGGCAAAGATGTGGCGGTTTATCCCTCTTTTGTGCAGATGAAAAAATATGAGTTGCTCGCCATTCACAATCGCCTCACAAATGTAGGACTGAAAAAAATCCGCCGTTTGGGACATACTACGGAATTTGAACAAATAAAGGAATATGTGCAAGGGGACGATTTTCGGACTTTGAATTGGCAAGCTACTGCCCGAAGTGGTAAGCTCATGGTCAATCAATATACGGACGAAAAGGCGCAAAATGTGTATTGTATTATTGACAAAAGTCGGGTGATGAAGATGCCTTTTGAGGGAATGACTTTGTTAGATTATGCCATAAATACTTCTTTGGTCGTTTCTAACATAGCCGTTCACAAGCAAGATAAGGCAGGTTTGATTACTTTTTCGGAGAAGATTCATTCAGGCGTGGCAGCAGACAACAAGCCTACGCAGATGAACCTCATTTTAGATACTTTGTATAGTCAAACGAATACTTTTTTGGAGGCGGATTATGAAAGGCTGTATATTTTTACCAAAAGAAAAATAAATCAGCGCAGTTTGATGATTTTATACACCAATTTTGAGTCCCTTTCTGCCATGCGTAGGCAGCTTCCTTCTTTGCGGCAAATCGCTAAAAATCACTTACTTTTGGTCGTTTTCTTTGAAAATACAGAACTCAAATCCTTGATTCTTTCTCGTCCCAAAACGACTGAGGAGGTGTATATGAAGGCGATAGGGGAGAATTTTACCTTTGAAAAACGGCAAATTGTGCGGGAATTGGAGCAAAATGGCATTTTGGCGATTCTTACGCCACCCGAAAATTTGACTATCAATGCGGTAAATAAGTATTTGGAGTTGAAATCAAGGGGAATGATATGAATTTCACGCAGATTTTCGCAGATTTTCACGCAGATTTTCGCAGATTTTGTTTTTATCTGCGTTATCTGCTTATATTTGCGTTTATCTGCGAGAACTTAAATGCGCAATCCAATCAAGCCATTTATACGCAGTTCATTCAACAGCTTGCAAAGAGAGAAGGCACTTGTTTTCTCTCTTACAATGGCTATTCGAGAAACATAGATTCTCTTTATCTTGAAATAGATACTTTTGCCCAAAATCGCCTAATCCCTCAAAAATGGGAGATAAATTACAGCCCTTTGCCCCAAAAAAACTATTTGAGACAGGCAAATTTGCAGATGCACATACAAACCAAAGATACGTTTTATCTTTTTGTAGCTGAATATAAAGATACCCTTTCTAAATCGCAAGTCAAAACCTTGTTGCGAACAGAAACTGCTGATTTTCAAGGGAAAACTCCTTTTTGGCAAGATATTTATTTAAAACCTGCGGCAGTCATTGTAAGTAGCGTGGCATTTGTGTTGGCGCTATTTTATGTGAGAAGCAAGTAAGTGTATTTATAGGCAAGATTCTGTTTTTTGGGATAAATAGGCAATTATCCTACATAAAAAAGTATGAATAGGCAAAATATTTGTAGTTTTGCGTTCTGTTGTAATTACTTCTGTCTAAGAGTGGCTCACTTTTTAAAAGTGAGCCACTCTTAGACATCAATTTTCAGTTCCTTATGCCAAAATATTTCCTCATTTTCGTTTCCATTTTACTGTTATTTTCTTGCAAAAAAGGAGAATTATTAGACAATCAAGCACCTCAAACACTGCTATTTCTAACGGCTATCAACCTCACAGGTACAGACCGTTTGAACTCTGTGGTAACCATGCATTGGACAGGAGAAGATGGAGATGGCTATGTTAAAAGCTATGAATTTTCGTTTGATGCACAAAATTGGGTCAAAACCACTGTGCAGGATAGTACCTTTCGTTTCAGCATTTCGGGCGGAAGTGATACCACAAATATCGAATTTTATGTGCGTGCCATAGACAACCAAGAAAAGGCAGACCTTTCTCCCGCACATCTAACAATCCCTATCAAAAATACCCGTCCTACCGTTGCTTTAGACAACATTAAATTGATTCCAGATACTGTTTTCTCTATATTTTCTGTGTTATGGGAGGCAAAAGACTTAGATGGCTTTGATAATTTAGATTCCGTTTTTGTCAAAATGAATGCAGGAAATTGGGTAGCTTTGCCCAAAAATGTGAATTTTATTACTGTCATTCCGCAAAACCCCAAAATAGCAGGCACACAAACAGGCACTATTTTCAAAAATCTAAGTGCGGATTTACACAATGTTATATTAAATAGCTTGAACGTAGAAGACATTAATTATTTTTATATAAAAACAAGAGACATTGCAGGTTCTTACAGCGAAATAGACACGTCAAATGCTTTTTTCATTCGCCGTCAAAGCAGTGATTTTTTGGTCATAGACGACCATGCAGCGACTGCTTCGCCTACCCCCGAAGAATGTTATTTTCCTGTTTTTCAAAACCTCGGAATGATGTATGATAGGTTTACTTTGGCAGGAATAAATGCCCATGTTCCGCCTTTTTGGGAGCCTACTTTTCGCCTGTTTTTGGCACAATATAACAAGGTATTTTGGTATTCTGATGGCACAGAAAATAACAGTTTTGGCAAACAAATGTACCTTGAAATAGCAGCTTCGCCTTTGCAACAATATTTGAATAATGGCGGTAAATTGCTGATAAGCAGCAAATTCCCCAGCCGTTTCAATGCAAAAGCAACAGCTTTAGATTCGCCCATTTTTGGCTTTTCGCCGATAGATAGCTTTTCTACTTCGGCAGGACAGGCACGCATTCCCTTAGATAGCATTATTTATCCAATCAACACATTTTCAGGCACTTATCCCACTCTTACGCCTTCTGTATTTATTTCGGGAGTGGATCCTTTTTATGCCAAAGACCCCAATCAAGTCGTATATGCAGCACAATTAGAGCTTACAGGCGGCTGGGTTGGCACACATAACATTGCAGGAAGGGCAGTTTTTAGCAATAATAAAACCAATCAAATCTTTTTTGTGCTGGAGCTTCATAAATTGAATGGCAATCCTACAGCTTTGCAAGGGCTATTTGATAAGGTGCTGAATGAAGAGTTTAATTGGTAGGGTAGGGGAGAGGTTCCCGTAGATTTCAATTACGAACAGAACAGATTGATCTTAGGAACACGAAAAGAATAAAATCATAATTTAGCACGAAGGAACGACTCGTAGTGAGCCTGCCGAACTATGGAAACTAAGAAAAAAAAGTGTAGCTTAGATGTCTTCTTTTACCCTATTGCTTCGTGTTTCTTAGTGCCTTAGTGGTGAGAAAAATGGCAAGTTATTTAATTTTTGTTCCGAATCTGTGTAATATGTGGTGACCAAAAACATAACAGCCGCCCCCACAAAGGAGAAGCGGCATGTTACAAAGGAAGGTTGATGAAGGTTGCTCACTTGTTGTATATAACACGCTAAAATCTCGCCATCTTACACGTATTATATTCTATCCCTATCAAAAAAAACACCTATATAAATGTTTATATAGGTGCAATTTATCTGCCAATTATAAAATAAGCTTGCTTTTTATTAAAAATGGCTCTTTTTTGATACTTTTTGCATGTTTATTTTGAGAATATTCTCAACAAATCATTGCCAAAAGAGAAGAGCATTAAGCCCAATACCAAGAAAAGTCCAATGTTCTGTGCAATGAAAAAAACCTTCATAGGAGCCGCCTTGCCCCGAATCCACTCATATAACAAGAACATCACATGCCCCCCATCAAGCACAGGAAGCGGCAAAGGAATGATGTTAGAAAAGGCTAACATCATGCTAATTGCGCCTGTAAGAAAAATGAAAGAACGCCAGCCGCCTAAGCTAAAAGCATTTCCCATTGTCTGCCCCATGCCTACGGGTCCCATCATAGACTTTCGGGGATTGAGTTGCCCTTTGAACAACTTGCCAATCGCAGCAATGTTGATGCTCACAATGCTAAACGCCTTGCGCGTGCCGGGAATAAACGATTCAAACAAGCCATATTCCACAGGCATAATGAGAGAAGCCAACATTTGTGAGTCCGGCATAATGCCCATTTTGCCCAAACTATCCAATTTTAGCGCAACAGTTAGGCTATTTCCTGCCCGTTCATAGCTTATGTAAACGCTGTCATACGGTTTTGCGTGGGCAGTAAAATTCATAATATCCGTATAAGAAGCAATCGGCGTAGTGTCCAATTTCGTGATTTTATCGCCCGCTTGCAAACCTGCCTTCAAAGCCATAGACACATATTTTCCATCGCGCGTTTTTACAGGTTGTATCTTAGCAAGCATATTCACATCAAACAGCCCCTTAGTTGCGTCAGTACTATCCGATTGCAGCATATTCATGGCATCTAAGGGAATGTTTATTTTCATTTTTTGCCCTTTTCTGTTGATGTCAAAATAGCCACCATCTTCTATCAACAAATTAATTTTGGCATAATCCTCTAAAAAAGGCTTGCTTTCCCCTTTAAAAGAAAGGAGTTCATCACCATTTCGGAAGCCCAACAAATAAGCGATAGGATAGACCGTTTTAGCAGTCCCATCTTTTGCCTTTTCTTGTCGCGGATTTGTTACCTGAATCCCGTATTTAACAGAAGCCATAGGCGTTTTGTCTTCTCCATAGTAATACGTAGCCAAAGAAAGAATGAAAATCCCCAAAATAACATTCATAATTACGCCGCCTGTCATCACAATCAAGCGTTGCCAAGCGGGTTTTGAGCGAAATTCCCAAGGCTGTGGCGCAGATTCCAAAAAGGAAGTATCCATATTTTCGTCCACCATGCCCGCAATTTTCACATAGCCCCCAAGCGGCAGCCAACCTATGCCATATTCCGTTCCATTTTTGGTAAAGCTCCACAGTTTAACGTCCCACGCATCAAAAAACAAGTAGAATTTTTCTACCCTCATGCCAAACATTCGAGCAGTAATATAATGTCCCCATTCGTGAATAACCACGAGGAGAGATAAGGATAGCAATAGCAAACCCGTTGATTGATAGAAAGTTATGACGCTATCTTGCTTGCCTCTCAGCAAAGCTACAAGGGTCGTTACCACAATGCCTCCCAGAACGGCTCCTACATAGATTTTGGGATTCGTTTTTGCTTCGACTTTGTTATTTTCTTCGTTTTGCATAAAAAATTTAAAAGATATATCGAAAAACGGCGCAATATAAGCACTTTTTCGATATAAGAAGTAAATATAACGAAAAAAGAGTTACTTTTGCAAAGATGATAACAGTTAGCAGTGAACAGTTAGCAGTTAGCAATCATTTTTCATTTTTCATTTTTCATTTTTCATTTTTCATTTTTCAACTTTCAACTTTCAACTTTCATTTTCTTATGTATTCATTCAAATTTCTTTCTTTTCTTATATTTCCCGTTTTGGCTTTTGTGGGTTGTATTACCATCAACGAAGGTCCAAAAGTAAAGCCTGTTCCCAATTTTACGGCGAACAATGACAACTGCCATGCAACTTGTGCAGTTACATTTCAGAATACGACCATTGGCGAAAAGGTGCAATATCAATGGGATTTTGGGGATAGCAGCACTTCGGTAGAAGAAAATCCCACCCACGAATACACGCAAATGGGTACATATAGCGTAAAATTGACTGCCCAAAACACAGGTGGGGCGGAATCTATCAGCAAAAATGTAAGCATTAATGCGCCATCTTTGCCTACAAAATGCAATGTTAAATCTGTTTCTATCACTTCTCAAAACACCTTTGGAATAGGCGCGTGGGATTTAACGGATTATCCTGATATATATGTACGGATTTTGGATAATTTGGGAAATACCTATCTTCAAAGTGGGGTAAGATTGGAAGAAAATGGCGCAAATCTGCCCATTCTTATCAATACTTTCTACACAGATTTGAATTTTCCCGATAATACCAAATCTTATACCTTTAGAATGTATGACAAAGATGAGGTAAGCGACCAGATTATGGAGGAGTTTACTTTTACCCCGAATGACTATATGCCTGTTTCTGGGCAAACTACGTCTCAATTTACGCTCACTAATTCGGAAATTATGATGGTGGTTGTGTTAGAATGGACGGAGTAATGGATATATTTCGCTGATAGCTTGGTTTGCAGGGGGACGCATCTTTCGAAGGTGCGCCACTCTATTAAAGATAAATTGGAGGCAACTTCCCAAAAGTAGTTCTTTTTGTTCCCATTAAAAATAAATTTTCTTTATACAAAAACATGACACAAGACAACTTTTTTGAAAATATCCATGCTTTTAACTTGACGGATATTCCCTTGATATTAGGCTCGCAATCGCCTCGCCGCAAGCAACTGCTCCATGCTTTGGGCTTGACATTTGAAGTAATTGTGCGCCCTACAGAAGAACACATTTTGCCCAATATCAGCACAGACGAGGTCGTAAAGCACATTGCCATTGAAAAAGCGCGGGCTTTTGCGGATTTAGCCGACCAACATTTGATAATTACCGCAGATACCATTGTGGTTTTGCAAGAAAAAATATTAGGCAAACCCAGCAATGAAAAAGAGGCTATTGCCATGTTAGAAGCACTTTCGGGCAAAATGCACCTTGTCAAAACGGGGGTTTGCTTGTTTCACAAATACCAACAACATAGCTTTGTAGAGACGACCAAAGTTTATTTCAGAGAATTGTCAGAGGCAGAAATTCGGCATTATGTCAAAAACTATCAACCTTTTGACAAAGCTGGCGGATATGGGGCGCAAGAATGGATAGGAATGACTGCGATGGAACGCATTGATGGCGATTTTTACAATGTTATGGGGCTTCCTACGGCGAGATTGTATAAGGAAATGACCCATTTTTTGGCAAAAAAATAACTTTTTTATACACCTTCTTTTTTCTGTGAAAATTTGGCAGCAATTTTCGCATAAAAACGCTTTTCTTTCTCCCAAAAAAACTTGCCTAAGCCAAACAAATAGCCATACGCAACTAAGATAAGTTGGTAAAAAGGCAGAGCTAAAATATAATAAATGACATCTCGTAAAAGTTTGGGATTCAGGGCAATAAGTCCTGTAAAGGTTTGAATAGGTCCCTTCAACCGCCCAATAGTACTTCCCGTAAGTGCAAACACCAATAACACTAACCACACTTGATAGTTATGTTGCAATCCCCAACGCTCCCGTAATTTTTGCATGTATGTTTTTTGTTCTTATGATAAAAGCAAAACATTTAAAGCCCAAAAAAGTTTGAAGTAAGGGGAATAGTTGTGCGGTTTTTTAAACCGCATTTAAAACAGTGTTCAATATTTGGGGTAGCTTAATAGAGTGGCGCACTTTTCAAAAGCGCGCCACTCTATTAAGACAAATCCATACAACTCCTAATTAGATAGCGACATAATGTATTGGTAAAATTTGGGTGATTATTGAGTTTTACTGCATTTAGGACTATAAAAAAAAACCTATTTACCAACTCTTAATGTCGCTGTCTAAATCTTGTTTATCTTGTTAATCATGTCCAAAAAATCCCAAAAATAAAATCTTGTCCAAAAAATGAACCATATAAAAACACTTGGCGAACTCAAAGCTTCTGCCTATAAACCACAGAGCGTCAAAGACGAATTACGCCACAATTTGATTCAAAAAATCAAAACCCAATCCCCTCATTTTGAGGGAATTATCGGCTATGACGAAACCGTCATTCCAGACGTACAAAGAGCCATTCTTTCCCGCCA
>JAYUZN010000867.1:0-2868 GCA_043751755.1 Bacteroidota bacterium
AGCTATATAGTAAAAGAAGACATCTAAGCCACACTTTTTCTTTCTTAGTTTCCTTTGTGCCTTAGTGGTAAATTAGGATTTTATTCTTTTCGTGTTCCTAAGAGGGGGCATCTGTGAAAATCTGTGGTAATATTCATCGCACATACGCCATTTTCACATGTCTTATCCCTGCCTCATCAAACTCCTCTCCTTCTGCTACAAAGCCATTTTTTGCATAAAAACCCTTCGCAGAAAGCTGAGCATGAATGTAGATTTTTGTATTTTCTATTCTTGGGACGTCTTTTAAAACGGCTTCTAACACAGCTTCGCCCACTCCCCTACCCCTATACGGCAGCAACACTGCAAAACGCTCTAATTTGTAATCTCCCGACAGGGTTCTGCGCCAACGAGCCGCGCCTACAGGCATTTCGCCCCAATAAGCTAAATAATGTTTGCAAATATGCTCAAACTCGTCCCATTCTTCATCTTCGGGAACGGCTTGCTCTACTACAAATACTTCTTTCCGAATCCGAAAGACTTGGTCAAATTCGTGGTCTTCGGAGACTTGTATAACTGTTATCATATTTTCGATGGTTCTCGCAGATTTTCGCAGATGAAGACGCAGATTTAACGCAGATGATAAGATTTTATTTTTGACTTCTATTTTTGACAAGATTTACAAGATAAACAAGATTTGGGCTTACGCAAAACCGTCTTATGTAGCCCTTTGCCATGGCAAAGGGCTACATAAGACGGCTGTTATTATTCCTTATTCAGCCCTGCCTCAAAATATTCTATATATTCCTCTACTTTTTTGGGGTTGTAGGACACATTCCAATTTTCGCTCATAATATAGAACAACTTATCGGTCGGATTTTTGGCTAATTGTGCATGAATAGGGCTTGCTTTGAGGTCTGCAATGAAAGCATCTGCCTCCGCCGCAGTAGAAAAACGGGTAATATAAGGCAGAATAAACGCCTCATTTTTAGCATTTTTGTAGTTAAAAACGACTGCTTTTAAGCCTTTTGTGGCATATTTTTCCGTAAGAAATTTTTGAAGCGCATTTTTTGCCTCCACATCAGGAATCGCTCCTTTTGGCATAAAATATACCACAAAATAATTGCCTGTAGCCTTGTCTTTTGTGTATTTTTTGAAACGCTCGTCTTCAGGATTTATCGGCGGCTTCGGTGCGTCCTGCTTAGGGGAAGCGTCCTGCGCTTCGGCAGGAATTTCGCCTGGAGAAGGAGGCATTTCTTCACCATTTTCGCCCATTTGCTTGTCCTTATTTATAACGTCCTCGCCTTTTGGTTTTGTTCCACCTGTGCCGCCTACAGGTTTTCCTTTTCCATTCAAAGCATCTAAAATCGCTTGGGCTTTTGGGGCTGTTTTTGCTGTAGGATATTTTTTAATCAAACGCTCAAGCCCTGCTTTGAGGCTGTCTTGTTTGCCCAAATTGCCATAACTCAAGGCGCGAATAAAATATACTTGGTCTAAAGCCACGTCTGTATAGTCTTGATATTGCCCAAGCAAATACTCGCTAAAACCCAAACTCGTCTCATATTGCCGATTGCTAAATGACTCAAACAAACCACTATACGCAAATTCATATTCTTTGCCTTCTGCTGCAATGATTTCGGGCGAAACGCCTTGAATGAGCATGGCATATATACTTTTGGGATAGAGTTGTAAAATATAGTTTTTGTATGTTTGTGCTTTCGGACTATTTTTGGCACTAAAAATTCTATAAAGTGCATATTGCACAGGCAGAATATATTTAGTATTTGGATAGCGATTCAAGAGTTTTTCGTAGGTTTTAACGGCAGAATCTTGCTGCACCAATTTTTGGTCATACAAAACCCCCAATTTATACATAGCCGTTTCTACCTTATCATTTGCCGCCTTTTTTGCCTCATCTGTCGCAGGAATGGACTTCATATATACGTACCGTTCTTCGCCATAGAGCTTTGCCAACGCTGTATCTTCGGGCGCAATTTTGGTAGCTACGTCATTTGAATCGCTTTTTTCGGGATTTTCGTCAGGGTTAGGGGTTGAAGAAAACTCGATAGGTTTCGATTTTCTGCGCCAATTATCCTCGTCTTTTCGGGTTCCCCATTGCTGTTTGAAGGTAAGCCGCCCATTTGCAACGGCGGCGGCATCATCAAAATACCAAACCCCCGCAGGACTTGTATTGCCATTTGTGCCATTTGAAGCCACCGCAGCACCCGGATTATTTGCGGCTTCCTCCTCCATTTCCTTGCGCTTTTCCTCCGCTTCCGTCCGTTTTTTTTCCTCCATCGCAATCGCCGCATCTACCACAGATTCCAACTGCTCTTTTGTCAAAGTCGAAAGATATAAAAGGCTATCTTGATAGGCAATAGTCGTTTTGTAAGACATATATTCCTTCAAAGTCGCACTCACCTTCTTGATTTCTTTAAATTCTGGGTCAGCTTCACGAATCGTAACGGCAGCACTATCAAAATACAAGGCTGCTTTTGTGTATTCTTTTTTGGTATAAAAATAAACCTGCCCCAACTGAAAATAGGCTAAGGCTTTTTGACGTATATCTGTAGTACTTGTTTTTGCCGATTTTTTCAAAAAACCTAACGCATCTTTTACGTTTTTCTGCTTCATTTCTAACAAGCCCATTTCATAGTAAATCTGGTCTTGATAGTCCGTATTTTTCTCATCACTTAATAATTTTGCCAAATAACTATAGGCAGCTTCATAACTTCCGCCTCCTGCGCCGACTTGCTCCACTATCATATGTGCCTTGCGCATTTTGGCACGAAAAGCCATAGCATAATCGGTGCTTTTTTGCTCGACCCAGCCAAAATATTTTGCTGCATCTGCATAATGTTTTTCCTCAGCATGAAGTTGCCCCAACAAATA
>JAYUZN010000868.1:0-8696 GCA_043751755.1 Bacteroidota bacterium
GCTATCGGAGCGAATGATTTACGAATATTCGTCACATTTATAAGCAAAACATTTGAAAGGCTTGTGTTACAAGTGCCTGTACAAGTGAGGGTTAAGCGATAGTATTTGGCACTTGTCAAGGCAGGAGTGGTGTAGGTCGCTGCTGTAGCTCCCGAAATATTTGTCCAAGTTGTGCCATTTGTACTCGTTTGCCATTGATACGTACAGGGGGCTGTTCCGCCCGAAGCCGAACTTGTGAGGTTGGCGATACTGCCCGAAACCACAGAATTAGGCCCGTTTATGCTCGCAGTTGGGTTGGGAATAATGGTTATTACAGAAGTAGCGGTATTGATGCAGCCTGTTGTAGTATTTGTACCTGTAACTGTATAAGTTATTGTATTTGAAGGAGTTGCAATTACCGTTCCATTCGTGGTTGTATTCAAACCCGTGGCGGGCGACCAAGAATAGCTGTTTGCGCCACTTGCTGTTATGCTTTTACTGCTCCCTGCACACATACTATAGGTGGAGGTATTTGTGGTAACTGTTGGCAAACCATTGATAGTTACAGCTCCTATGTTAGAATAGGCTAATCCGCAGCCACTTCCTGTACAACTAACATAGGCGCGATAAGACTTTGAGCTGCTCAAGGTAGGGCTTGTATAAGTTGCTCCTGTAGCTCCTGCTATATTTGTCCAAGCGTTGCCGAGATATTCCTGCCACTGAACCGTACAAGTACCTACTCCACTTGTAGTAGTTGCTGTAAAAGTACCATTATGGCTTCCACAATACGTTCCACCGCCTATGATGCTAATTGTGGGGTCAGGATTGATGCTAACATTGAATACATTAGACGTTACACTTCCACAGCCGATTCCGCTATAAGTCACCGTAACTCGGTAACCTGTATTGGCACTTAGGGGTGCGGGCGTGTAAGAGCCTGTATTCGCCCCTGCGATGTTTGTCCAAGATGTGCCGCCATTTGTGCTATTTTGCCAAATATAAGTAGCTGTTCCTGTGCCACCTGTGGCGGTAGTTGTCATAGCAGGTGCGCCGCCTGTGCAGATAACATTCGTATTTGCTGCAAGGGAAATCGTAGGCATAGCAGCTGTTGTAACCTGCCAGACATTGGAGAAAATGCCTGAAGAGCAGCCTGCTCCGCTACACATCAGTTTTAGGCGATAATATTTTGAACCTACCAATGAGCCAGTAAGTTGATAGCTTGACGAAGCTGCATTTGCCGCTATATATGCCCAGCCCGTAGTGCCATTAGCACTTACCTGCCAAGTATAGGTAAAACTGCCCGTTCCGCCTGTAAGGGTAGAAGTAAGCGTAGCGGTTCCATTCAAGCACAAAGTACTTGCCCCAGAAATGCTTACAGCGGGGTCAGGTACGACAGTTATCACAGAACTGGCTGATTTCACACAACCCGTAGTGGTATTTGTACCCGTAACGGTGTAGGTGGTAGTAGCGGTAGGGGTAGCCAAGACGACAGAATTTGTGGTAGAATTTAGCCCTGTTAAAGGAGACCAAGTATAAGTATTCGCTCCGCCCGCAGTTATAGACTTTGTGCCACCCACACAAATAGTAGCCGCAGTAGGGTTTACAGTAACACTCGGCAAAGGGTTGATAGTCAAGTTCTGTTGATTGGAATAAGCCAAGCCGCAACCGCTTCCTGTACAGCTTATCCGTACTCTATAGCCACGTGTAGCCGTTAAATTGGGACTTGTATAGGTGTTTATCCCTGGCGCAGCGATATTTGCCCAAACCGTTCCGATATATTGCTGCCATAACAAGGTGCAAGTCCCTGTTCCGCCTTGTGGGGTTGCGGTAAAAGTAGTGCTTCCATTTCCGCAGAAAGTAGCTGCTCCTACGAGGCTTATGCTGGGGTCTGGCACGACTGTTACGGTGCTTACATTAGAATAGCCTGCACATGTCCCCGATTTGATGACTGCGAGACGATAGTAATAAGTGCCAGATGTGTTTAAAGTTACTGAATAAGAACTGCTTATGGCATTGGCGATATTGCTAAAGGTAATATTATCTGTGGAAACCTGCCATTGACGAGTGTAGGGGGTAGTCGTGCCAAGAATGGTGTTTGTAAAGGAAACGGTTCCGCCTACGCAGATGGAGGTTTGATTGGCGGTGATAACAGGCGGATAATACGGCGAAACCGTTTTACAAACTGTACTTGTATCTCCATTCAAGGTTGCTGTCAAGCAAACATTGTAGGGGCATGTACTTGCGAAATTTTGGGTAGACGGATTAGCCCCCATATAGGTATTCCCATTTCCAAAATTCCACGAATAGGCGGGAGTGCCTCCATAAGAAGTAGAAGTATTGGTAAATACAACTTGCTGATAAGTAGGATTATAGGTAAAATCTGCTGTTACAGAAGAGCTTTTTACGGTATCTGAGTATATATGACTCCACAAATTTCGGGAATCTTTTGCCCTAATATATAGGGTGTGATAGCCTAATGGCAAATTAGCCAAACTCACAATTCCATTTACATTAATAGAAGTTAAAGGTACAACGGGTATTTGGAGACCATTGCCAAAACCAGGGTCTGTGTCCCAATAATATTCTAACTGTGTAATGGTAGGGGAGCCGCCATTTCCTTGAGTAGAAACAAAAGAACGTGAATAAATCTGCGACCATTTGCCTTGATTGTCCCTTGTACGCACATACAAGGTATGTAAGCCACTTGTAACGCTGCTTAAATCTACGTTAAAATTCTTATTAATCGAAGCATTTGCGGTAACGGGTACATCTGTCCCACTGCCTAATCCAGGGTCTGAGTCTATATAATATTCCATTTTATTCACAGTCAGGCTTCCTGCCGAACCTGCTAACTTGACAAAAGAGCGTGAATAAATCTGCGACCATTTGCCTTGATTATCCCTCACACGTACATAAAAGGTATGCAAGCCATTTGATACGGCACTTAGGTTTACGTTAAAATTGTTATTAATGGAAGCATTTGCCGTAACAGGTACATCTGTCCCACTTCCTAATCCAGGGTCTGAATCTATGTAGTATTCCATTTTATTCACAGTCAGGCTTCCTGCCGAACCTGCTAATTTCACAAAAGAGCGTGAATAAATCTGCGACCATTTGCCATAATCATCTTTTACCCGCACATACAAAGTGTGCAAACCATTGCTTACTGCACTCAAACTCACTGTAAAATTTTTATCCAAATAGGTTGTTGCGGTTATTGGCACATTTGTCCCATTATTCAATCCAGGGTCTGTATCAATATAATACTCCAATTTGTTTATCTGTTTTGTCGTTACGACTGATTGTGTATAAGCATCATCAATATTGCTATAAGCAGAAACGAAATTATAGGCTAATGCCCTCACTTTGTAATAAAAATGCGCATTATTCGGAAGTCCCGTATGCGTATAGCTTGTTGTATTTGCAGGAAAGGTGTCCCATACCGTATAGGAATTTCCCCCCATAGAATATTCTAATATGTAACCCGATTCGGTACTCGCATTATCTGCCCATGTTACTTGTATGGAGCTGTTGCTTACGGTTGTAGCATTTAGGTTTGTGGGAGTTGTAGGAGCTAAAGGAGTTGTAATACATTTTGTGTCAGAATATTGCGAAATAAGTATGCCATTTACCGCTTTTACTCTGTAACAATATTGCGTATTGGGCTGAATGTTATTGTCTGTGAAAGTAGTTATCCCACCCGTAACGGTTCCTACCCAAGAAAAAGTGCCATTTGTTCCCGTTTTTCTTTCAATCTGATAATCATACGCAATAGAATTGTATTGATACGTCCAAGATAAAATATTTCTATAAGGCGCAGTAGCACTAATTATGTTAAAATTTACAGGAAAATCTCCTACATTTACTGCATACCAAGCGTTTAGAACCGCAGAATAGGCAGCCGAAGGATTGCCATACAAATCTTCGGCAGCTTGTAAAGAACCTATACAGGCATCTTGATAGGTTGCGTTTGTAGTCGTGAGGTAAGTCGTAAGATTGCGATAAGCGATACTATCTGCCTTGTTTATACCAATACCTGTTACACTATAGGTGTCGCCAAAATAATTCGTTCCGCTTCCGCCTTGTGAGACCAAATAAAACCAGAAATTCTGCACACCGCTATTGTTATGTACGCCACAATTATCATTTGAAGAACCCGGATTATTGCATAAGGGGTTTTGCCAAAGATTGTCTCCATACGTTTTGGGCTGTGGATTTTGTGAACTATTAGGATTGGACATGGAACGCAAGTAATAGGGGCTTGGCAATGTCACCTGTTCTCCTATCGTCCAGTTTGCTGTAGCAGGTTTGGTATAAAACTCTATAGCAGTACCAAAAATATCTGCAAAAGACTCATTTAATGCCCCAGATTCCCCTTGATAATTCAAGCCTTGATGACCATTATTGTTGATAACCAAATGAGAATATTCATGTCCTGTTACATCTAAGGACACTAAAGAACCAAATAGCTGCCCGTTCCCATTCCCGTAAACCATCACATTATAGGGAGCAGCTAAAGCAAAAGCATTATTGGGCAAACCTGCGCCACTAAATCCTGCATCAGTAACCCCTACATAGTTTTTAATTAATGTGCCATTTCCATCAAAACTATGACGACCAAATTTATCTACATAAAAGTCGTAGGTTTTTTCTATTCCCCAATGCACATCTAAAGCAGGGTGTGCCATAGAAACAAGGTAATTTCCTGAACAATTTGAATTGCTATAACTATTTGTTCCTGTAGCAGTTGTAAGCGTAAATGTTCCCGCAATGTCATTTGCTCCCGCAATATCTTTTTCTAAAATGGTCATTGAATAGGGCGTATTAGCTAAAGCAAGATTAATATTTCCAAAGGTAAAAGAAGGGCTAACAAACAGTTGAGTCGGTGAAATATATACAGTATCTGAATTTCCATTTAAGATAACGACAAAAATATTGGGAAAAGGGTCGGGGTCTGTACCAAAATCATTCCACCAACTCGGATTAACGGATACTGTTACCGAAAGCGACTGCAAGGTATTTCTCCAATTATTATCCGCATCAGTAAAATCTGGAGCATTTGAAAATCCATTATTAAAGGTTGCATGACTGCCCTCAAAAGTCTGAATCTCCCTTGCCCCACTTTCCTTCAAACGATACCCCCCATTATAACTATCCGTAGTAATCGTTTGTACACCATTATATTTAGTGGTAGCCGTTCCGGGCGTATTGCTATGCGCAATGAGCGATATTGCCTTGAAAACTTCGCCTGTTTGTGCATCTACATAATACTGACTCATGGCAAAAGGGTCGCTTGCATCTATGCGTATCTTGTAGGCAAGGCGGTAAGCATTGTTATGATCCTTTGCAATAAGTAGACTTATCGGATAATCCGTTTTCATATAGCTTTTTGCCCCTATATGTTGCAGCAAGACCGTTTTAGCAGCATCTTCGCTAAGTGCCGCAGCAACATTTGCGGGCAAAGGCGTTTGCGGATGTTTCCCATTGATAGCCGTTACCTTTCCGTTTTTGATATGTGCGGTTATCAAGCCATTTTCTACTTCAATGCCTTGATGTATTTGCTGATAAGTATGATGAGAATAGCCCAACTCATCTCGTTTTCCTTCGGGCAAGGCTTTATATTCTGCCCCTTTGAGATGATTCTGCATCCATTCAGGGACTTTTGCAAGGCTTAACCCATCAGCCTCCTGAAAGGTAAAAAACACTGTTTCGGGGTCAAAAGACCTTGGTCTCTCTACCTTTTTGGGCTTCTTATCGGTACTTAGGCTATCTACCTGCGCCCATATAAGTGAAGGAGAGGCACATAGCAGAAGGATAAATGTGAATTTATAGAAATGTTGCATGGTGTTAAATGTTTGATTGTGTGTGTTAAGGTTAGGTGGGTTTGTTAAGGTTCGGCGGGTTTTAGAAACCCGCCGAACCTTAGAAAATTACTCATTTTGCGTTTGCTTTTATGTTTACATTCATGCCTCCGCCTGACGTGCCGCTTGACGGCATATTTACTTCTCATATATTAGGAATAGCAGCGATTCCTGATAATTTGTAGGGAGTACTTCCTCCAAAAGCACCACAATCTATTCCTCCAACACCTGCACCAATCGCAGGGGAGCCAGGGGCTAATTGATAACGACCATCATCACTATACGCACCTTGAGTAGGATAGCCAATAAATAAACCTGCGCTTGGAACGTTGTCTATATTGCCGTATGTACCGCCATAGCCACCACTCCCACAATTTATAAATAGGTTGTTGTTTAAATTCACACCCGAAAAACCAAAATAACACTCAGGAGACTCAAGGAAAATATTGTTGTAAACATTACTACTTGTAGGCATAGTCATCGTAGTACTATTACCATAATACGGAACAACCCTATTACAAAAAGTGTTATTGACGACTGTACAACTCTGCCCAGTCCCCCCTATGCCGTCCAAAATTATATTGTTGTTAATGAATATATTATAGCAATTTACTAAATATATGCTGGCTCCACAATAATAATAATAATAAGACTGACCTTGAGTAAGATTACCCGCAATAATAGAATTATTCATAAAATTGGCAGATATCCCAACTACCTTATTCGATTTTATTGTAAGGTTATTTACAGAATCCACATTGATATTTCCATTTATACTAAACCCCGATATTTCAGAACCATTGCTTCCATTGTCAAAAATGATTCCACCTATATCGGAGCTTGTGCCATAATTCGCTTGTGTTTGGGCATTTTGAGATAAGTTATAGCCTGTGCCTCTCAAAATGATAGGCTTGTTTACGGTTATAGCTCCATAGCTTATACCAGAGCCCTGCACTATCAAAATACTCCCATTTGGTACAGTATTAATAGCCGTTTGTAAGTTTGTAAAATCGGCATCAAAAGTGGGAATGTTACAAACAGAGTACGTGTTTTGAGAAAAGGCAGATACGCAGCCCAAAAGAAGGAAAAAAGTAAATAAATGTTTCATGATGATGTTTGTTAAAATGTGATGTGTGTGTTGTTTAAGGTTCGGCGGGTGGGAAGAAAACCCGCCGAACTTTGAAAAGCTATTTCGTAAAAGTGCTTTGGGTTAGTCGGGCTTTCTTTTTCCCGCCTAACCTTAAAAAAGCATTTTGCAAAAGTGGTGTCTATCACATTTACGGTAGGAAAAGGAATATTTTTGAGTATATCAAAGTCTTTATCGTGGCTTACAATAAAACTTGCATTAGCTGCAATCGCGCAATCCACAAATTTGTTATCATCTTCGTCAGTAAGTAATCCAAAATGATAATAAGCCGTAATCAGTTCCACATTTGGCAAATTTTCTATCGTAGCTAACACACTTTCACTTACCAATCCGCCCATTTTTTGCCCAATAATTTCCGCATATTCGGCTAAAATATCGGTGCTAACACAAATCATGTAAGCATTATTTATCAATGATTCAAACACCCAATGCAATTTTGAACGGTCTGAAATGGCTACTAACAAGACATTCGTATCTAATACGACTTTTTTCATAATCATTTTTGTTTGCTTTTACGCATTTTAGTATTTAACATCTCATCAACGTCCGTATCCGTCCATTTTTTTTCGTCCCATACTTTATTTGCTTGTTTAATAGCCCTTTGCGCAAAAAATGTCGCCAACATTTTTCGCAATTCGCTTATTTCACTATCAGCTAATTGATGTGAAAATGTTTTTAACAGTTCTAATTGAACATTCGAGAAAGGTTGTTGAACGAGTTGCATCTATTTTTTATGTGAAATGTGAAGGCAAATATAAACATATTTTGAGCCCTAAAAAATAAAAATATTTTGGCTCTTATAGTTGCAAACCCTTGAAGGGCTTGCAACTTTCTGTACGATATGCACAATTTATGCAGTAGCAAAGCCGCTATATACCCGCAAATGTGGGCTAATAGCCCCTAAGACAATATCACTTTTAGGCACACCTTGTTCACAAATAGGCAAAGTTATATCTGCATCTGTGTTATTGACTTGAAGCCATATCTTACCGTCAGGCTTAATATCAAGGTGTAGGATAACATAGTGAAAAAAGCGGTTCTTTTCCCAGCCCAAACTCACTAATTGAAAGTGATTTCTCTGCGTATCTGCAATAATTTGATACTCTTGTGTGCTTAGGTTTGCAGGTTTAACCGCCGCATATTCTTCCAAAAGCTGAATAATGAGTTGTTGATATTGTTTTATTTTTTCCATAAGGTAATAGATTCTGCTAAATCGTCAAAGACCAATAAGTTAAGTTCATACCGTTGAATGACTTTTTCAACGGCGATATGTTGAAAATGCTCGTCATAGACCGTTTGCGTAACCGCCAAATATAATTCCCTTTCAGGTTCTTGTTCTTCCATCAATACCAAATAGTTGAGGTATTGTCCCAAAGCCAAATGAAAATCGTAGGTAAAAGAGGGATTAATGAAGCTTTTTACCTCTACAGCAATCTTCTGAATATCTTTTTCTGCGGCTATTAGCATTTTTTCAGCACCCAAATCTATTTGCATCTCTTTGCCTAAGAGCGAAAGCCGATAAGGGTCGTGTGTTACAAGCCAGCCCTCTTTTTCGAGCGCATGCTTTACGATATTGTGAAAAATGTCTTTTGCTGCCATTTAATATTGAGAATATAAACACAAAAATAAGAATAGTTTTTAGCAATAACAAATAACAATAGTTTTTGTGTACAAAGGTTCGGCGGGTTTTTAAAACCCGCCGAACCTTT
>JAYUZN010000869.1:0-4647 GCA_043751755.1 Bacteroidota bacterium
GGGAACCTCTAAAAACTCAATTTTCAGCATAAAAATACGTCTAATTTGCTCAAAATAGCCCTTTTATTTTACAAAAAAGTAGTTTTTAGAGGTTGCCTACAGTAAAAGAAGACATCTAAGCCGCACTTTTTCTTCCTTTGTTTTCTTTGTGCCTTAGTGGTAAATTATAAACTCATTTTTTATGTTCCCCAAAAAGTAAACCCTATTTACCTTTTTCCTCAAAAATCTCCCAAAAAATCCCTACCTTTGTCCCAATTTTTACGTGCTTTGCACTTCGCACCGCACTCGAAGACCCGTAAGTTTTCAACAAAAGTACCATGACAGACAGACGCAAATTACTTCTATCCCTCCTCCCGCAGCGAATCCTCATCATAGACGGCGCAATGGGAACCATGATTCAACGCTATCGCCTTTCCGAAGAAGACTATAGAGGCGAGCGTTTCAAAGACCACCCTTCCTCTTTGAAGGGAAACAATGACCTCCTTTCGCTCACGCAGCCGCAAATTATAAAGGACATTCATATAGAATATCTCGAAGCAGGGGCGGATATTCTCGAAACAAACACCTTTTCGGGGACATGGATTGCGATGGCAGACTACAAAATGGAGGAGTTAGTCTATGAACTCAACTTTCAATCTGCCAAAATAGCCAGAGAAGCCGCAGACGAAATAACCGCAAAAACGCCTGAAAAACCTCGTTTTGTGGCAGGCGCAATGGGGCCTACAAATCGCACAGCCTCCCTTTCGCCAGATGTAAATGACCCAGGATTTCGGGGCATTTCGTATGACGAATTGGTGAATGCCTACTACGAACAGGCAAAAGGCTTGATGGAAGGTGGCTCGGATATTTTGTTGGTAGAAACCGTTTTTGATACTTTGAATGCAAAAGCCGCCCTTTTCGCTATCCAAAAATATGCGGACGAAACGGGCGATATTCCCCTTGTGATGGTGTCGGGAACGATAACAGACGCAAGTGGGCGAACCCTGTCTGGGCAGGTTACGGAGGCTTTTTACAATTCTGTTTCCCATGCGCCCTTGTTAAGTGTGGGCTTAAATTGTGCGTTGGGGGCAGACCAGCTCAAACAATATAGTGCCGAATTGTCGCGGATTTCTACGTTTTATACCTCTGCCTATCCGAATGCAGGCTTGCCCAATGAGTTTGGGGAGTATGACGAAAGTGCGGCGATGATGGCAAAAGTCGTGGAGGAGTTTTTGGCAGAAGGCTATTTGAACATTGTGGGGGGCTGCTGTGGCACTACCCCTGCGCATATTCGTGCGATTGCGGAGGTGGCTGCGAAACACAAGCCTCGTCAAAAGGCAGAAGTGCCGCCTTTTCCACGATATTCGGGCTTAGAGCCTTTGACCATTTTTCCACATAGCAATTTTGTGAATGTGGGCGAAAGGACAAATGTTACAGGTTCTGCCAAATTTGCCAAACTCATCAAAGAAGATAAATACGAAGAAGCCCTTTCTGTGGCACGTCAGCAGGTCGAAAATGGGGCGCAGGTCATAGACATCAACATGGACGAAGGAATGTTAGATTCGCAAGCGGCTATGGTTCGTTTTTTGAATTTGATAGCTGCCGAACCCGATATTTCTCGTGTACCTGTTATGTTAGATTCTTCAAAATTTCATATTATAGAAGCGGGGCTAAAATGTGTGCAGGGCAAATGTATCGTCAATTCAATTTCGATGAAAGAGGGCGTAGATGCTTTTATTTCGCAAGCAAAAAAAGTGAGACATTACGGGGCGGCAGTCATTGTTATGGCATTTGATGAAGTGGGGCAGGCAGATACTTTTCAACGGAAAATAGAAATCTGCGAAAAAGCCTACCATATTTTGACAAAAGAAGTAGGTTTTCCCCCACAAGACATCATTTTTGACCCCAATATTTTTGCCGTTGCTACGGGAATTGAGGAGCATAATACCTACGGAAAAGACTTTATTGAGGCTACTCGTTGGATAAAACAGAACCTTCCTCACGCCCTTGTGAGTGGTGGCGTGTCCAATTTTTCCTTTTCTTTTCGGGGAAATAATGCTGTGCGCGAGGCAATGCACTCCGTTTTTCTTTACCATGCAATAAAGGCAGGTATGGATATGGGCATTGTCAATGCTGGAATTATTCCCGTCTATGATGATGTCCCCGCAGAACTTCGCCAATGTATTGAAGATGTGCTGTTTAACACTCGTCCTGATGCGACAGAAAGGCTTGTTACTTTGGCAGAAACGGTAAAATCGGGCGGAAAAAAGGAAGAGAAAACCCTTGTTTGGCGAGAAAATACGGTAGCAGAAAGGCTAAAATATGCCCTTGTACATGGGATTACTGATTTTATAGATGCAGATATTGAGGAGGCAAGGGTTCAATATGGGAGACCTTTGTATGTCATTGAAGGTCCTTTGATGGACGGCATGAATGTCGTAGGCGACTTGTTTGGCGAGGGAAAAATGTTCCTTCCACAAGTGGTGAAAAGTGCGCGCGTGATGAAAAAAGCCGTTGCTTACCTCACGCCTTTTATGGAATTGGAAACGGGCGAAGCGGCTGGCACAAGTTCGGCAGGCAAGATTTTGATGGCGACTGTGAAAGGTGATGTGCATGATATTGGCAAAAATATCGTGGGCGTAGTGTTGCAATGCAATAATTATCAAGTAATTGACTTGGGCGTAATGGTTCCTTTGCAAAAGATTTTGGACACTGCCCTTGCCGAAAAAGTAGATGTTATAGGCTTGAGTGGCTTGATAACGCCTTCTTTGGACGAAATGGTCTATGTGGCTTCGGAAATGGAAAAAAGAGGCATGAAACTGCCCCTCCTCATAGGCGGCGCAACTACTTCGCGGATTCATACAGCCGTCAAGATTTCTCCGCAATATTCGCAAGCTGTGATTCATGTGTTAGATGCGTCAAAATGTATTCCTGTGGTGGGAAAATTAAGGGGCGAAAATGCAGCACAATACGCAGCCGAAATACGGGCAGAATATGAGACCTTGAGCAGTGACCACAAAGCCCGTCAAAGTGCCAAAAATTATCTTTCTTTGGCAGCTGCAAGAGAAAATAAGCTCAAAATAGATTGGGAAAAAAGTGAGATTCGCAAGCCTAAAATGTTGGGAATCAAGGCTATCAAAGACTACGAAGTGGGCGCAATCGCCCAATATATAGATTGGACACCATTTTTTCATACATGGGAACTCAAAGGGCGTTATCCCAATATTTTGCAAGATGCGCAAAAAGGCGTAGAAGCCACCAAATTATTCGCAGATGCACAAGCCATGTTACAAAAGATTATTTTTGAAAATTGGCTTACCTGCAATGCTGTTTTTGGGCTTTTTCCTGCAAATGCCATAAATGATGACGACATAGAAGTTTATACAGACGAAACGCGTACAAAGGTCTTGACAACTTGCTACAATTTGCGGCAGCAAGGCATGAAAACCAACATTCCTAATGTGTGTTTGAGCGATTTTCTTGCGCCAAAAGACAGTGGAAAAGAAGATTATATTGGCATGTTTGCGGTAACAACAGGGATTGGCATAGAGAAAAAATTGGCAGAATTTGAAGCCGACCATGACGACTATAGTAGCATAATGCTCAAGGCTTTGGCGGATAGGTTGGCGGAGGCTTTTGCAGAATTGCTGCACAAACGGGTCAGAACGGAGTTTTGGGGATTCTCGCCTACGGAAAATTTCTCGAACGAAGAACTGATTTCCGAAAGTTATGACGGCATTCGTCCTGCACCCGGCTACCCTGCAAATCCCGACCACACCGAAAAAACAACGATTTTTGAGGTCTTGAATGCAGCCGCATCAGGCATTACCCTCACCGAAAGTTTGGCGATGTTTCCTGCTTCTTCGGTTTCAGGCTTTTATTTCTCGCACCCACAAGCGCATTATTTTGGTTTGGGAAAAATAACGAAGGAGCAAGTGCAGTCTTATGCAGAAAGAAAAGGCATGAGCTTGGGGGAAATGGAAAGGTGGCTGAGTCCGAATTTGGGGTATTGAGGATTTCACGCAGAGTTTCGCAGATGATAGCAGATAAAGAATAATCGCAGAAATATAGGGGGTAAATTTGGAAAAGTGAGAAAAAAGTTATACCTTTGTCCGCAATATACCTTGTGTCAAAATATATCCAATATTGACTTGTGCCGTGCTAAATTAGGTAGCACCACGCAGAGCCAATGTTGGATTTTTTCTTTGTTCGCATATAACAAAGGCTTAGACACATCTTCAAGCCAGTAAATAATAGATTCAACATCTTTGCCATAAACGCTTCGAATATCATTAATACTCATTTTATCTTTTTCTTTGTTTAATTCATAGGTTTGGGAAATTAGCCGCGAGCAAAACATCAGATGGATTTCCTAATTCGAAAATATAATGGCGGCTCAACTTGCCTTGTTCATATTGCAAAAGGGCTTGATTAAAGCGAGTTGTAACTTCTTGGAGTTTACTCATCTGGGCTTATTTGAGATTTTTGATATTGAAATTCACGGATTTATAATTTAATATGACACTTAAAATTCCTAATTTATCCGTAGTAGAATATTGTCGAAAATTAAGGCATGTTTCACGAGTACGTTACACTTCTCTATATTTTGAAAAGAAAACCTTATTGCAATAACTTGATAATCAATTTTTTAAATCATTGATATTAATA
>JAYUZN010000870.1:0-13659 GCA_043751755.1 Bacteroidota bacterium
TGTGGGTTTTCGGATATTTCTATAAATATTTCGCTCCTACGGAGCTACCCATTCTGCAATGATAATCTATCTTGGAAAGATTTCCGTAGTTCTTAGTAAATATAAAATAATCGGGCGCTATTGAAGTATTTAATATTCCATCTTGTTCCAGCAAATAATTTTCAATTATTTGAGCAGATTTTTCTGTCAAGAAGTGTAATTCATATAATATCATTGATACAGGCATTCTAACGCCAAGAACTTTGGCATATTCTAAATTACAAAATACCTTAGTCTTCATTCGCTCATTCAGCTCATTCACAATGTCTGCATAAGATACATACCTATAACTCTCATCATAGCTCTTGGCATATTTTCGTAAAAAAAAACCATATGCTGCATCGAATTGAGACTTGACAACCACCTCCTTATTACGAAGGAGTGTTTGAGGTACATTGGGCTGCGAAAACAAATTTGCAGCGTAGAAAATGTATAAAATGATAATTACTACCGGCATTTTTACTTTTATTTAGTCGGAGAACACACTCTTCCTAACTATGGATGGTAGAACTATACTTTCATCTGCGAAAATCTGCGTGAAATCCTCAAGGAAATTGCAGCACGTTCTTATACTTCCCATAATTCTCCTCCGTCAGCTGAATCAGCAAAGGCTTTTTGCTTGCGTCTAATTGACTAAAAATACTTTTTGCATTCGCTTCCGTCATAGCAGTACAGCCCGCAGTAGGCTTGTCTGCCCCACGCCAAATATGCAAAAACACACAAGAACCTTCCCCTTTTGCCACATTTTGCGTATTATAGGCAACTACAGCCCCCAATTCATATAAATTATCTTTGCGCAACATATCCTCCTTCGATTTCCAATCAGAAGTTACCCCTTCGCTGTCCAAAATCTGATTGTAGTGGCTCGAATTTACATCATCTACACATACAAAAGAGCTTTTGCTGTGTGTATAAGGCATTTTTGGCGAAAAAGAAAGTTTTGCTTTTTCTTTATAACCAAATAAACTGCTGATTTCAAAAATCCCTTCAGGAGCTTTTCCATCTCCCTCTTTTTTCAAGGTTCCCACATTCCAAGGTTGCGGCTGCAAGCCCTTTGCCCAAGCCATGCCCGTTCTGCCCAAGGTTACAGAGAGATTTCCTGACTTCGGATTCCATACCTTTTTGGTAGCGTCCCATTCATACAAGCACAAAGTACCTTGAATAGCCTTCTCATTTGCAGCTTTTACCACCAAAATTTGAGAAGTATGAAACCTGTCAAATAGACTTGCAGCCCGTTTTCCACCGCCTTCTTCTGCTTTGGGCGGCGTGTTTTCGGAAACTTTGGGAGGCTTGTTTTCGCTTTTCTCTTTCGTAGGAGAAACCTCTTTAGACGGAGTTGTTTCCGTTTTTGCAGCAACTTCGGAGGTAGTTTTTTCGGCTACATTTGCACTTGTATCCACCGCAGTCTCAACCGTTTTGGTTGAATTGCTACTATTGCTGTTCTCCGCAGATTTCGTATCAGGAGTACAGGCTGTCAAAACCCATAAAATGGGGAGAATTGTGATAATTTTTTTCATATATAAAAATAAAAAATGTGTTTAGACTACTCATAAAACAAATGTAAGGGATTTATAAGGAAAAAAACAAATATAAATAAAAAATAGGTAATTTTGTGCGTTCGGCACGCAGATTTCCGCAGATGACAAGATTTTTTTGATAAGATTTTTTTTGACAAGATTTACAAGATAAACAAGATAAGGAGGCAACGAAAAAATTTCTCAATTCTCAACTTTCAATTCTCAATTTTCAATTTTCAATTATAGTATGTCTCAAAATATAAACAGGTCTTGGCTGCCCTTTGTCGGAGCTGCACTTATCACATTAGCCCTTTTTTTGGGGGTATGGAAATTCTTTTTGGGCGGAAATGTGGGGCATTCCAAAGAAAATGCCACGGCAGAAGCAAGCCGCCTCGAAACGCCCGAAGAAGTCTTATTTCATGTTTCTGGCTCTAATTCTATTGGCGAAAAATTGCTGCCCGAATTGCTCAAGGCTTTTATGCAAAAAGAAGGCTATGAGCAGGTAAGAATTGCGCAAGCCCCCGTTTCGGCAGGCGGCGTTACCGAAAAACAGGTAATTGGCAACAAAAACGGCAAATCCACCGCCATTTCTATTTTGGCAGAAGGCTCAAACGAAGCCTTTAAAGATTTGGCGGCTGGCAAGGCAGAAATAGGCATTTCTTCGCGCAAAATTACGGATATAGAAGTCGCGCAACTCTCCTCTTTGGGCAATATGACTTCGCATGAATGTGAACATATCTTTGCGATGGACGGAATTGCGATAATTGTGCCAGGCAGCAATCCCCTCAAATCTTTGAGCAAAGACCAAATTTCGCAGATTTTTAGCGGCTCTATTACCAATTGGAGTCAAGTTTCAGACAATAAAGTTGGCGCAATCAATCTCTATGCAAGAGACAAGCAATCAGGCACTTACGAATCTTTTAAGGCAGCTGTTTTGGGCGGAAGTGATATAGTTTCTAATGTAAAATGGTTTAAAAGTGGCAAGGAATTATCTGATGCGGTTTCGCAAGATGCCAATGGAATCGGCTTTGTTGCCCTCAATTCTGTTTTGAACAACAAAGCCCTTGCCATTTCGGATAGCAAAGACATTGCCCCTTTTTATCCTACGCCTTTTACCATTTCTACCGAAGACTACCCTCTTTCTCGCCGCCTCTATATGTACACTGTGGCAAACCCCAAATCGCAGATAATCAAGGCTTTTATCAATTACGCCCTTTCTGATGAGGGCGAAAATGTGGTTTCTCAAACAGGTTTTGTAGGGCTTTCTATGCAAATAAACAAAAATGCGAGTCGTGATGCCAGTGCCTTATCGGGCAATCTTCCTGCCGAATATGTGGCGGCAACGCAAGGGGCTGCGAGAGAAAATGTGGATTTTCGCTTTCAAACGGGCAGTAGCATGTTGGATAACAAAGCCTTAGATGACCTCGACCGAATGGCACGCACATTTGCAAAGCCTGATATGCGCAATAAAAAAATCCTTTTATTGGGTTTTACAGATAATCAGGGGGCAGATGCCGCAAATCGCAAACTTGCACAAAGTCGCACAAATGCGGTCTTACAAGAGTTAAAAAGCAGAGGATTGTCTGTAGAAAATAGCTATGGCTTGGGCAATATGATGCCTGTAGCTTCTAATCTCACGCCTATTGGACGAGACAAAAATAGGCGCGTAGAGGTGTGGGTTAAATAGATTAAGATTTTTTTAAATATTTTATTGGCAGAATTACCCATTTTTTTCGTATTTTTGCCTTTATTTCACGCAGATTTGCGCAGATTTGCGCAGATGAAAGCAGATAACGCAGATAACGCAGATAGTTATTTTCATCTGTGAAAATCTGCGTGAACAAACAGACTCATATATGTTTGAAACCTTACTCAAAACCGCTATCATCGGCACAGCAAACGGTGCGCAAGTGCCTGAAATCGACAGCAACGAAATAGCATTGTCGGACAATATTTCGGGCGAAGAAAAGTTACTCTTGGCAGCCGCTTTTTTTGCGATACAACAAAAAGCCAGCTATCAAGCGGCAACTTACGACAAGGATTTTCCCGCAGCTTGCCCAGAAGAAACGCAACCTTATGCAGCTCTTTCAGTCTGTGAGTTGATTTTGCGCAGTATGAGCAAGGAGCAGGAAGATAGCATTGTGGTGCAGGAGATCTTGGAGAAAATAGTCAACAAAAAGAGACTTGTGCTGCCGCAGGTTCTGCCACAACTGTTGGGATATGGGCAAAATAAGCCGAATTTGCAAGCCTTGATAGCCAAAGTTTGTGGGGAAAGAGGTCGGTGGCTGGTACGTTATAATACAAGCTGGAAATATGCGGCGGCTTTAGGAAATGAAACCACAGATTGGGACACAGGTACGCACGAGGATAGGTTGGCATATTTTTCTTTTTTGCATAAAAATAAACCTGCGGACGCGATTGCTTTGTTGCAGCAAGATTGGGGGACGGAGAGCCTTTCGCACAAAAAAGATTTTGTGGCTATCATGGCAACGCAAGCGCAGGCAGAAGATGAAGTGATGTTAGAAGCTGTTTTGCAGCAAGAAAAAGAGGCAGGTTTGCGTTCCAAAATTGCAGAAGTACTGATACAAATCCCTCATTCTGCTTTGTTATCCAGAATAGAAAAACCTGTTTTTGACTGTATTAAGCTGAAATCGGGCTTTTTGAGCATGGAAAAATTGAACCTTACTTTTCCTACAGTTTTGGATATTTCGCTTCAAAAAGACGGTTTTCTGCCAGTAAAAGCAGGGCATGAAAATGGAAAACAAGGGATTTTTGCGCAACTTTTGAGCCTTTTCCCACCGTCTTTGTTGGCACAATCCTTCAAAAAAACGCCTGAAGAGTTGCTAATTCTCGCAGCAAAAACGCAGGTACATGAGGAGGTATTAATTGCCTGTTGGGAAAAAGCGGCAAGCCTTCACAAAGATGCTGTTTGGCTTTCGGCTTTGATTTTTGCCAAAATGGAAAAGAAGGTAATTACGCCAGAATTGAAGAGAATGCAGCATTTACTTTCTGCGGAAGAGTATGGAAAAGTGGCAGAAAAAGTGGCGAAAAAGGTGAAAGACAAGCCTTTACTTTTTTTCTTGGCAAATAGAGAACAGACTTGGGGCGAAGTGGAAACGAAAATAGCACTTGCAGAAATGGAAAATGCTGTACGGAAATATGCAAATGCGCGCCCTTGGGATTGTAGTGATTTGAAAGACTTGGCTAAAACGGTTTCTATTTATGTGCCTGCGGCGCATCTCAAGCCCTTTTCGGATATATTGCATCAGTTGAGCGTGAACAAGGATTGGGAAAAGGAGCTGAAATCTTGCGTGAATCGGATAGATTTGCGGATTCAAATTGCTGTAATTTTGAGTTAGGAGACAGGTTTATTTTTAAGACAAGATAAGTAAGTGGTTCATATCAAAGGGGAGACCTTGTATAAGAACGCGTTTATTGGCAGGTACCTGACACATCATGTATTTGCCCAATAATGATTAAAATGCTTTTTCCTTCTTACAAAATATCCCCAAACAATGCTTTTTTCCAACCGCCCCGTTTGATGCAAAGAAAGTTTATGCCCTGCATACAAGGTTTTGCGGAGACGCAGCCATTTGGGAACTTGGCGATAAAAAGCAAAATGCGCACGTATAATTGCCCATATATTGGCAAAATCACCCCGTAAAAATAGGACAAATCCAAATACGCCATCAAGACATAGACGGGCAAAAACTATCGGAAATATCCACATAGCTGGCAGGTTTCGCACCAAAGTAGAGAGGCTATTGCGAATATTGAGGTAGGTTTTGCGGGGATTCGATTTGTGCAAAGTGCCGCCGCCTACGTGCCAAACCTTGCTTTGAGGCTCATAGAAAATTTTATAGCCTCTATTTTTGGCGCGCCAACAAAAATCTATTTCCTCCATATGCGCAAAATAATCTGGCTCAAACAAGCCTATCTCATCACTCACCGATTTTCGGATTAAGCAGCAAGCTCCCGTAGCCCAAAAAATTTCCGCGGGGGTTTCATACTGCCCTGTATCTTCTTCGACTGTATCAAACACGCGCCCACGACACAAAGGATAGCCAAACATATCCATCATTCCTCCGGCGCCGCCAGCATGTTCAAAGTGTTTTTTGCTATGATACGCAAGCAATTTGGGCTGCACAGCCGCAATGCTTGCATCTGATTCCATACGTGCCACAAGCGGCTCTAACCACGCAGGACTGACTTCTACATCACTGTTGAGCAAGACATAGTAGGGCGCATCTATATAGGGCAATGATTTGTTATTTCCTTCGGTAAATCCATAATTTTCGGGCAATTCCAAGACCTTAAATTGCGGATAATGCGCTCTTACAAAAGCTACGCTATCATCTGTCGAGCCATTGTCTGTAATCCATATTTCGGCATTGGGGTAGGTCGTCATCGCTACAGAAGGCAAAAAGGTTTCTAACCATTTTTTGCCATTCCAATTCAGAATAATGATAGCTACTTTGGTCATAGTGTGTTGTATTTCATGCAGATAAACGCATTTTCACGCAGATTTGCGCAGAAGTGGACGCAGATTTTACGCAGATAAATATAATGTATAGATACTTATAAATCTTTTGAATATCAATGGCTTGTTTGAAACGGAGACGTAGTTTTTTTTACTTTCATTGGATTTCCAATCTGCTGCTACCCATTCGCCTACGCCTTTTGCTTGGATAAAACCCCGAATTTGAGCATTTCTTTTGCTTTGGAACAAAAATTAAATAACTTGCTATTTTTCTCACCACTAAGACACGAAGCTATATAGTAAAAGAAGGCATCTAAGCCACACTTTCTCTTTCTTAGTTTCCTTCGTTCCTTAGTGGTAAATAATGATTTTATGCTTTTTGTGTTCCTTACAGTGAGCTATGCCGAACGGTGCTTTCATCTGTGTTATCTGGGGTGACCTCACCTACCGCATCAGCGTAATATTCCCATTATACACCTTCCCGCCCACAACTACCGTATAAAAATAAACCCCATCACTTGCCTCTTTTCCATTTTGCAACCTTCCATTCCAGCCTTCTCCTACCTTTTCGCTGCGATAAAAAGACACGCCCCATCTATCAAAAATATCAATTTTTACAGATTCTTTTCCTTCATATAACACAATCCAACTATCAAAAAAGCCATCATTATTCGGCGTGAAAATATTAGGAATAAACAAATTTGGTGCAGCTATATGATAGATTTGACTATAGGCATCAGTGCAGCCTACAGCATTTTGAACGGTTAAAACCACCTCATAATCTCCTTGTTGCTCAAAAACATGCGTAGGACTATATTCCTGCGAATTTTGCCCATCTCCAAATTCCCACAAAGAAGGGTAGAGGTTTTGGCTAAGATTTTGGAAGGAAATCGTGGCATTTGGCAGGAAAATGGTGTCATTCGGCAGAGGCTGCGAAGTGAAATTGGCTTGCAAATCGCCATAGACTTGAATCGTAGCCCCCGAAAAAGTATCCCTGCAACCTCCTGCACTTATCGCAATAAAAACAACCTGATAACTACCTGCTTGCGTGTAAGTATGCACAATGTTAGGTTCATTATTTACAGGCGTTCCATCTCCAAAATTCCAGATATAAGCCAACTCATTTTGGGCATTTTCTTGAAAATAAATTTCTGCTGTGCCATTACAGCCCCAAGGATTTGTATTTATATAATCTGCGATTGGCGTGGGATTTACCGTTATTTTGAGAGAATCTGAAGCCGAACACAAGCCTTCTTGTACCGTCAAAATATAGGTCGTAGTTGTATCCGGATTTGCTATAGGATTGAAAATGAAGGCATTATTTAAGCCATAAGTAGGAGTCCATGAAAAATTGGCAGCCCCTACCCCGCCCGTAGCCAACAAATGAACAGAATCGATGCTACATAACACTTCTTTATCGGCAGAAATCGTGATATTTGGCACAGGAATTACCTCAATTTTGACCACATCAGAAGTGAGACAAGCCCCAACTTGCGTAGTCAAAGTATAAGTAGTCGTTTGCAAAGGCGTAGCAAGCGGATTGGAAATTTGTGCATCAGAAAGCGTGGCACTTGGCGACCAATTCCACCAAATAGGTGAGGAAATAGAGCCATTTGCAAAGCTAAAACTGCCAGTTAATTGAACACTATTTCCTGCACACAACACAGTATCATTTCCTGCATTCGCAATAACTGTAGGCAAAACCTGCACTAACACGTCATAACTTGGGCTTATACAACCATAATTATTTTCTGCCATAACACTGTAAATCTGGCTACTGTCTGGGCTTGCCCAAGGATTCGCAACATTTGTGGCACTCAATCCCTGCGAAGGACTCCACGAAAAAGTATAAGTTGCCGTAGAATCTCCGCCTGCAATCCCCGTTAACTGCACACTATCGCCTGCACACATATCAAAAACAGCCCCCGGATTTGCGGTAGGCAAGGTATGTACGTTTATAATGACGGTATCTCCCACCGAAGGACAGCCGTTTGCCCAAGCCACTAAGGTATAAGTCGTAGTAAAAGGCGGACTTGCAGTCGGAGAGGCATTATTTGGGTTGCTTAACCCGATTTGCGGAGTCCAAATGTAGGTATAATTCGCTACGCCACCATTTGAAGCATAGCCCAAAAGCTGCGTAGAATCGTGAAAACAAATATGCTGCGAAGGACCTGCGTTTACAATAGGCTGCGGTAATACATTGACAACCACCGTACTAAGGGTGTCCAAAGTCGAAAACTTGCTGCTACAACCATGTGCATCTGTTACCACTAAGCCATAAATCGAAGTCGTAGCAGGGTGCGCATAAGGATTTACAATGGTGTCATTGCTCAATCCCAAACTCGGAAACCAGCTATATTGATAAGGCGCGGGGCAAACGGTATCATTCAATACTGTGCCTTGCAAAAAGGCTCCCCAACCATTTTCGCAAATAAATTTGTCAGGTCCCGCATCAACAATAGGCAGCTCATAAACGGTTATTAACACTGTATCAATTTCACTTGTACAGCCCTGCCCATCTTGCATTTGCACCCAAACTTGCGAAGTAGAAGTAGGGTTTACGATAGGACTTTGAATATAAGGGTCGCTAATTCCGCAGCCCAAAGGATTCAAACAGCCCCATTGATAGTAGAAAACAGGGGGAAATCCGCCCCAAGGATTTACCGTGAGTTGAACGCCGCCCGTACCTGCACAGAAAAAGGTATCATTGCTGGCAATCGCATAAAAATCTGTGGAAATTTTGATTCTAACAGTGTCTTTTGTTATGTCAAACGGTGGACAAGTCGCTTTGTCTGTGCCTGTTACAATCAAATCGTAGGTACTTCCGCCATTTCCGCAAGTGGGATGTATGCAAACTGAGCCATACACCGTATCCCCCGTTGTAGGCGAAAAAGTAGCATAAGCCAAGCCATTTGTTTGCCCTGTAGCCACATTTATGGCTTGAAAACTGTAGGTCATTCCATTGTCGCTTGTCAAATCCACCAAATAAAAGTTGTAACAAGCAGAATCTGTATAATATAAATAAATCGTATTTCCAACATGGCTTGTTCCCGTCAAATCGTGCGCAATCAGCGGAGGAATCGTGATAGGGTCGCTTATTTTTATCCAAACCGTATCAAAAACCGACAAAGTATTATTACATTTTCCATTGTCATCTACGCGTATAACAAAAGGAATTGTCATGCCTTCTAAGGAGCAATCGGGAGTCCAACATATTTGGGCAGAAAGGGGATTTGTGCCAGAATAGGTGATGACAGGCGGATTTGCGCTTGCAAAAACAGGGCTTATCGGGAAACCTGTCAGCGTGTCTCCTATATTTATATCTGAAAAAGTGATATGATAACAAAGGGAAATCGTAGCATCTGCATAAATCGTATCATTCGCAAAAATATTGCCTGTCAAGTCGTGCGAGGCAGTAGGCGCAGTATTAGGCGGAATAACAATCTGAATAAAAACAGTGTCTTTGTCCTGCAAATCAGAATTACAACGCCCATTATCCGTAGCTTCTATAACAAAGGGTATTGTTTGCCCAATATATTGACAATCAGGAGTCCAGCAAATCTGCCCATTCAAGGGATTTATGCCTGAAAAAGTGATAATAGGCGCATTTCCTCCTCCCAAAAAAATAGGACTCAAAGGATAGACATTCAAAGAATCGGCAAGGTTAATGTCTGTTACCGAAAAATGATAACAGAAATTGGACAAAGCTTCAATATAAATTGTGTCATTGCTATTTGTCGTTCCCGTCAAATCGTGCGTAATAATCGGTGCGTTATTGACAGGAATTGTTACATTTATCAAAACGGTGTCATAATCAAACAAAGGATTATTGCATTGCCCATTGTCCATTACCCCAAAAATAAACGGCACTTGCAAGCCATTATAACCACAATCTGGAGTCCAACAAATCGTACCTATTATGGGATTTATGCCCGAAAAAGTAACAACAGGCGGGTTTGCACTTGTAAAAATAGGGCTTAATGCCGCAAAAGTCAGCGAATCTCCCACATCTATATCCGTAGCATTGAAGCTAAAACAAAAATTGTCTTCGGCAAAAGTGGTTACGACATTTCCCACAGCAGTTAAGCCTGCCAAATTGTATGCCATGTTAGGGGCATTATTAGGCGGAATAGCCACTGTTATATAGACTGTATCAAAATCATCTCCCAAAGCATTACAAATTCCGGACGATAACACTTGCAAAATCAAGGGAATTGTTTGCCCTACATAGTTGCAGCTCGGAATCCAACACACCGTTCCCGTTATCGGATTTATGCCTGTTGTAGTGATAATGGGCGGATTTGCTGCATTAAAAATGGGGCTTATTCCGACTATATATAAGGAATCCGCAAGTTCCACATCTGTTCCTGTAAAAGTATAACAAAAGCCAGAAAGGGCGTTTATATAAATGGTGTCATTGCTAAAAATAGCCCCACTCAAATTGGAGGTAAGCACAGGCGGCGTACTTGGTGGAGCTTGTATAAGAATATTGGTTGTATTAGAAACTGTATGGGTAACATTGCAAATACTGTGGTCTGTTGCGGTAAAAGTTATCGGAATCAGCTGCCCTGCATAGCTACAATCTGGAGTCCAACAAATCGTGCCTGTAAGGGGATTGTAGCCTGTGAGGGTGATGACAGGCGGATTTGCCCCCGAAAAAACAGGACTTGTCGCAGTTATCGTAAGCGAATCCCCTTCTATATCTTGCGCCACAAAGGTATAACAAAAATTAGTATTAACATTGGTAATAATCGTATTTCCCTGCACCGTCAAGCCCGCATAATTGGGGGTAAGCGTAGGCGCGAGATTGGGCGGAAGGACAATTTTTATCCAAACCGTATCATGCGCATGCCCAAAACCGGGGCAATTTCCTGTGTCATACGCATCTATAATCACCGCAACGGTTTGCCCTACGTAAGCACAAGGCGGAGTCCAGCAAATTGTCCCATTTTTGGGATTTGTACCAGAAAGGGAAACCGTTCCGCCCGTATTCGTTATCACACTATACGCATTAACCGTCAATGCGCCAATCAAATTTGGCACAGATGCCGTAATATCATAGCAAAATGGCTGCATTGCATTGACAATAATGGTGTCACCATTGTGATTTACTTGGGTCAAATCGTGGGTAAGGATAGGCGGCGTATTTTGTGGCAAACAAGTAAGTACATGAATTTGAACATCTTGCTTGTTTTCACTCAACAAAACCCCATTTCTATATTCAAAAACCGAAACAGCAAATACAAATATGCCTGTAACCGTAGGCGTAACCGAAAAATAGCCCGTTTGTGGGTCAAGCGAAATGATAGAACCTGCCCCAAAAGGGTTTATAAAATTGTAAGCAGCCCCATACACTACATTGTTATAGGGCGGAGGTCCCATAGGATTATTCAAAGGGTTCACAACAGGCTGATTTCCGCCCATATTGGGATTTCCTGCCCCAAGTCCTGCGAAATTTGTGCCTGTATAGGGGTTTGTAAGCTGATAGACCAAAGAATCTCCATCTGCATCTGTCGCAGAATAGTCAAAATTAAAAGTAAGATTATTGCATAAAAACAAAGGAGGTACATTGTTAAAAATAGGCATAGAATTGCAAGTTGCCAAACTTGGGTCAGGAATATGCGCCAAAAAAGTAACCCCTTCTACTTGCGGGTCAAACAGATTGGTAATGGCATAATTTCTACAACACCTCGCCCATGCCAAATCATAGCCCCCAACCAAAGGCGGCAAATTGATAAGGGTCTCATAAATGCCTTCTTCCACACAAATCGAAGGCGGAACTGCCACACAAGGTCCCCAATTCGTAGGCTGAATTTGTGGCGTAAAAGGGGGTTTTGCAATATCTACGGTTTGATTGAGCGCGCCGCCGATTCCATTAAAAATAAACATCGTTATCGGGTCGTCAAAACCCGCCTGCCCGTTGAGGCAATCTCGATACAGTTTGAGGGTTATTTTGTAGGTATATGTGCTGGAATTCACACATTCATAATAGAGTTGCGCGCCTACAATGTGAGAGGCGAACACATTATTTTGCAGCAGAATGAGACAAGAAACAATGGCATAAATCAGGATTTTTTTCATGTTTATAAATATTGGGGCAAATTGTCCCGTAATTCAGCGACAAATATACAAACGAAAAAAAGGTTTTCATAGTTTCTTTTATAGTTCACGCAGATTTCCGCAGATGGGAACAGATTTCGCAGATGTATTTTCTTATTTATCTGCGAAATCTGCTTTAATCTGCGAAAATCTGCGTGAAATTCGAAAATCTGCGTGAAATAAAACTTACTTCACAACTCCTTGATTTTTGCCAGCAATGGTAAGATTGATGGTAATCTTCATTTCTGTTTCCGCCTCATCTTTGTCATGATGTCCATGATGCCCCAAAAGATGTCCACCGCCATGATGCCCACCGCCATGATGCTCGCCTTCAACATGCGTAGAATCCCCGTCCTGATTGCCACAGTGTCCATTTTCGGTTTCCTCTGGTGTCGTTATCACCACCCTATCCGTTCCCACAAAATCCAATGCAGGGGTATAGTTATATACCATATCTCCTGCCGTATTTTTGCCCAATTCGCTTATCGAAGAATGACTTGCTTGAGTCGTAATCTGATAAGGCTCATCACTTTGATTGCTTGGCAAGGTAAAAGTATAACTTTCATTTACCTTTAACGTTGCATTTACGGTCTTTTCCACAAGGGCTGCTACGGTTTCTGCTTTTTGGCAAGATTGCAGCGCAAATAGTGTGATTCCTGCAAGGAACAACATAAAAAACGAATTTTTCATAAAAAAATGTATTAAAAAATGAGAAGAATGAAATACAAAACCTGATTTGTACACCATTACGCAGGGGCGAAAAAAAGGGTGGGCTGAGGGGCGCAGATTTTCGCAGAAAAAAGTAGATAAGGATTGAAAAATAAATAACTTGACCATTTAGTTATAGCAACCATTTTGAGCATTTCTTAGTGCCGTAGGCACGAAATATTTATAGAAAATCGAATTCCCCCCAATTTATTGCGTTTTTCGTGCAAGCACGAAAAACGAGAGGGGGAGCGGGCATGTTTTTTTTCTATAAATATCACGTCCCTACGGGACTTAGCAGATAGTTTTATTTTGGAAATAAAAAAAGAATCCCCAAAAAGGGTAATTTTGTGTTCTTTTGCCCCTTCAGGGGCAAAATGTCGGTAGCCCGAAGAAAAACGCCCCAATTCCCGACATAGTTTTTCGTGCTTGCACGAAAAACCAAATAAAAAATGGGGAAAATACGCATCTTTCTGCCGACATTTTGTCCCTACGGGACAAGCAAAGCACAATGGCAGACATGTTGAAAGTATTGATTATTTAATATTTGGTTAATACAAACGCTTAAACTATCCGCTATGTCCCTAATTGTATTCGGCGTTTTGTTCTGGCATTTGTGGTGGGGATTTTGCCAAATTTGTTTGAACCACTTGCAGCCATTTACTTACTTCAAACAAGTTCAAAAGGTTTAGGGGCTATTCAAAAAATAAACTACCCAACCATGTCAAGCAAATGAAATCACTATCAATCGTATAACTTATGCAAATACTGGGTTCAATAGCCCCGTAGGGGCATGATATTTATAGAAAAAATGGGTAC
>JAYUZN010000871.1:0-6714 GCA_043751755.1 Bacteroidota bacterium
CATTAATAAGGGAGCTGCTTTTGCGACCTCTCCACCATGTTTGTCCAACACTTTATAGACTCCCCAAACCGCAAAGCCTACCAATGCTACAATCGCTAATCCCCAAATAAACACGCCTAAGCCGATGCCTGTGACGGCTGTGAAGCGTGAAACGGGCTTGTTTATGTCTTCTTTTGGATTTTTGTCCATAATGCTGATAATGAATAGTTTGGATAATACCAAACGCCAATTTGATATAAGCAGATAACTACGATTGCCCCTGCGATGATGGCAAAAAACCTCGTGGCGACTTTTTTTCCTTTGCGAACTGTGGTAACGACTGCCTTTTTAAGCTGGTCGTAAGTAGCGAGATTATAGTACTCTATTTCTCCCATAATCGCAGCCACATAGTTCGCAGCCTCTGCATAGCCTGCGTTTTTCATGGCTTGTATTTGCTCTTGAGGCGTGGTAGCCTCAAAAACGCCATGTTTTGCGTAACGGGGTTGCACTTGCAAGAAGTTTACCCTGTCTCGAAAACTGTCCTCTGCATTGGCATACACTCTATAATAAGAGTAGGCATTTGGGTCACCTTTGCCATTTTTAAGATACACTTTTTCGCCTTTCCAGCCGCTATCTGCTTTGATGCCAAAGAAGTTGTGATATTGAGAAGCTAATAGACTTTTGCCAAATCTTGATTCTAACAAGGCTTGTGCTATCATTACGGAGGGAAAAAGCCCCGTTCCTGCACAGGCATCTACTGCTGATTGACTGTATTGGTCTATAAATGCTTGTTTTTCGGCACTCATGGCGGTTGCTGTATGACTGAAAAAGAGAAAAAGTATGATTCAAGCGGCTTGTTTTTCGGCATGGTCGCCGCGAGATATTCCCCAAAGAATGAGTTTGACGAGTAGCCAGCCTCCCAATGCCACGCCCGCAACTGCAAGCAAGGCATTTCTGATTTCGGGTACATTGCCTATGTTCACGTCCATCGAAGGCGATTTTTCGCCTGTGCCGATGGCGAGTGCGTCATTTAGCCAGTCTTGCCAAGTCTTTTTTGGCGGATTTGTTGCTGTAGTTGGCATAAAAAAATGTCGTTAAAATGTGTATTTTCCGCCTGTACCTGATTTGATGTTTTCCTTTTGATTTGCCAAAATGGTAGGCAAATCTACTTTGGAGGCATTTAATAAGGCTCTCAAATCCTGGTCATCATAATCTATCTTTTCCGCTCCCCAGAAGGCAGCTATAGCAAATTGAGTGTTTCCGCCTGCTTTGCCGTCTAAGGTAAGGCTTTTACCGTTTTTGCCCTTGAATCCTTTGTAGCGCAAAATAGATTGTGCAACCAAGCCTTCTACACTGAAGGAAGATGAAAGACTTTTTAAAGAACCGTCAAAATTTGCATTTTGAACGTTTAGCTGTGTGGGACCTGTGTTTCCACCACCACCACCATTATTTCCGCTTCCACCACCGCCTGTAGGCTTAGGTTTCGAGCCACCGCCTCCGCCGCCTGTGGGCTTAGTTTCTGGGGTTTCTTCTTTATCGTCCTTTTTGAACATAGGATAAATAACGAAATAGCCCAATGCGCCTATGCCTCCGATTGCGAGTAAAATCCACAGCCACATAAGGCTGGAAGATTGTGTTTTTGCTGTATCTGCCATATCAACGTAAGTTAAGTGAATCAAACTTTTGTTTGTAGGTTTGCTGAAAGGAGGAAAAAGAAGTCCCCCAAATAGCCGTTTCATCTGCGATTGTTTTGGCGAGGCTATCTCCTGTCGTCCCCGAACCGGGCATATAACCGCCTAATGTGGGTGCAACTCTCCTTTGCCAATCTGCGTAAATCGCTTCAATTTTGCCGTTGCTCAAGTTCAAAACCTCTGAATGTAGCGCATCATCATGCCCTGTCGCATTTAGTCCTATCAAGTCCGATTTGAGCCTGTCTGTATGAGAAGTTGGGTCAAAGTCATCGGGCTTACCGTCTCCGTCATTGTCCTCTACCTTCACTTTTTTGCCATATTTGGGAACGCGGATAAAAGCAGCCCAGATGATAGTGCCTACAATGCCGATGCCGAGTACCCAAACAAACCATATAGGGATGATTCCGCCAATGAGCTTAGATTTCGTTTCTGTCTTTTCCATTTGCAATATAAATAACGACCAATAAAATGAGGATATACGTAGCCAAAGAGGACAAAACGCCTGTGATGACTTCGCCTGGGTGACTCCGTATATATCCCGTTACTGTCTTGAACATGGCTTATTTTGTGGCTTTTGCGGCTTTTGGTTTCGGACGTGTGAAGAAATAGATAGCTGCACCAATGCCTGTTACCACTACTACAGCCCCCACAATCCACACCCAAATAGGTACACCAGTACTGCCTGTTTTGGCTTCAGCCCCTTTGTCCTTGTCCGTTTCGACCATCGGCGGATTCTCGCTGCCAGGGGCTTGAACATTTGCGCCTTCTGGATTCAGTATTTTACCTAAAATGCCCCCTCCACCGCCTGTAGCTGCATTCAATACGCCTCCAGCTGTGTTCAATACGCCATTCAAGGTCTCTTTGTCAAACTTGAACCCTGTGCCTTTGTCCGCGCGGGTTTGCGCAGCATTGGCACGTGTTACTTTAGCTTGAGCCTGTGCGTCAGCTATCTTGGTTTTGTTGTCTAAGCGTTGCTGTTTGCGCTTTTCAGTATTGTCTTTGCGTTCCTGCCTTTTCTTTTTCTTTTCGCCCTTCAAAGAGGCATACTCGTAAGGATTGGCTTGCCCGGTATAGTCATCGGTGAATGCTTCCAAATCATCGGCAAAACCAACTACGTCAGCATGGTCCTGCGCCAAAAATGCAGCAAGTTCCTCACTTTCGCCCGAAAACGAGGCTTCTATCTCGTCTGCAAAAGCGTCAAATTCGTCATTGAAACGAGCAATATCCTCCATTTCATCGGCAAACCCTGCTAATTCATCTGCAAAATTGCTGAAGTCCTCTTCTCCACTGAATCCCATTTCCAGATGCGTGCGAGGTTTGGGCGACGGGTACCTCTCTTGGTGTTTTCGGTTTGAATGTTGCCCCTGACCGCCTACAGGAGGCATACAGCTTGCTACTTTCTCTACGGCGTGACGTAGATGCTTATAGGCTTTTTCTTGAGGGCTGCCTGGTGGCAATGTGGGTAGCTCGGCTGCAATGAGCTGCTTTGCTACCTCGTAATTCTTGCTGCGAATTGCAGATGACAATTCACGCAGATTTTTATTTTTGTGTCGTCTCATAACGAACTTTCTTACTTGTTGTGATTGTAAATTGAACTGGGCGTGAGAACCATATACCTGTTTGTCAAAGTTTTTTGCCAACTTGTACACCGCCTCTGCCCTCGAAATGTGGTAGGAACTATCTTTGTTCAGCTGCTGGGTAAGTGCCAAAACGCTCTCTGACAATGGATAGCCCAAATTAGCATAGAAACGAAATGCAATTTCATCAGCCGCTTTTTCGTCTCGGGTATCTGCCATTCTGTGCGCATATTCGTGGCACAGAATAAATACCTGAAACGCCTTGGGCAGTGTCCTAAATCCTTCACTTACCTCCATTACGCCTGTGCGCATGTTTACATGTGCAGGCGTGTCTGTGAGCGAAGGATTTAGGACAATTTTGGTTATCGCGCGCATGCGGTTCTATTTGTTGAATACAGAAGCAAAAATATCTGGAACCATGGATACAAGGTTGAAGATAAAAGTGATTTCCCCGTTTGGAAGTACATTTCCTTTGAGCAAATTCTGTTCGGACATCAAGAAACTGTGGTTATAAATCTCCGCTTTCGTACCTTGCTGGGCAGTCGAGGTATTGTATTGAGACAGTCTCAAATCGGTATAAGCCCCAATGCCCGTTTCGCTTGCTGGGTTGATTTCGCTGTATTTGAGGTAGCCATTGTTGATTTGGGTTACACTATTGGCAGAAATGCTCACAGATTTGCTGTAAGTTGCATACAGATTCAACCAACGGAGATAGACATAAGGCAGGGTGGAAAGGGAGATAGCCTCTAATTTGTCGCTACCGGGCGCACCAATGCCTGAAAATGGGGTACCGATTGCCTTTACAATCCCGTCATCGCCAAAAAGCCCCAAGATGCCAGGATTTATATAAAATTCATAAGCTTTGGTTGCGTCATTGTTTTTGACCCCAATCGTCAGTTGCCAATGCACTTCTTTCAAGTTTTGCCCTTTTTGGGAGACTGTTTGCAGCCCCATCAAAAATTGTTTCAAGCGTTCTGCACCATCACCCCCATTGAAGGAAGTGAGTTCCTCGGCAAGGATTGCGACTTGCTGCATGTCTGTACCGTGTTTTACTGAAAATGCCATGAGTTTGATTATTACGTGTTTAATTGTGAACGAAAAACCAAATATACGGCGGGAAAGAGCTAAGATGCAAGGGGCTGTAATAGACTGTTATACATAGTAAGAGATTGTTATACATAGTAAGAGATTGTTAAACATAGTAAGAGATTGTTAAACAAAATTATCAAAAATCAAATCTTTCTCTTGCTGTGTATAATATTTTTTGCATCTTCCTTTTTGAATCAAATGGGACAAAGCGGCTTTTTGCTTCACACGCCGCCAATAGGTTTGGTAGGAAATGCCTCGCAACATCTCCAAAATATCTGACGTGAAATATATTTGAGGCTTTTCGCTCATAATTGCATTTTTATAGATTCGTTGTAGTACTTACTTTCGTGCGCTTTGACACGATTATAGGCTTCGTTCACCGCTTCTGCCATGGGTATTGTGGTCATTCGGTCTATTTTTTCCCCTGTTTTGAAAACTATGAGCCAGTCGCAGTTATTCATATACAGTTCGTCGCAGGTTTTGAAGCCATGAAAGGTCATGAGCAAGTCGTTTTGCTTTTGTTTGGCAGAAAATAGCAAATTACGTGCGAATTTGGGGGGATTTTTGGAACCTAAATATTTGGTACAATCTTCTAAGACGATAAATGTGTCGCTGCATTGCGCCAAAATCGCATAACATTCCTCATATTCTACGTCAATAATGCGACAAATGCCCTTTTTCCACCTCGTAGCATCTTCTTTTTTGATGATAGGATAGGCGGCATAGTGCGGATTGGCACTTGTGTCATAAATAATGGTTTTGGGGCGTGGTTCCGTTTGAATGAGCTGGTGAATGTAGGTACTTTTGCCCGTTCCACCTGCGCCAATGACCAAAATACGGTTATTCTGTAGCTGCATTTTCTTCGTTTCGTTTGGCTTCTGCCTTGTCTGTTATGCGTTCAAGCCAGGTAAAGAGTCTATCCGTCCCTGCCGAAATAACATCTGCAATTTTATCGTCATAAATGGGAAATGTACGTTTGGAAAATGCCAAACCCAAGGTTATCAGCAAGCCCGTTTCAGGACTGACCTTTATCGCCTTGTTTTTTAGCAGTTTTTCGACACATTTTTGCAGATTGTCGCGCTCGGATTTGGAATAAGGCAGCTTTTTTTTGTACTCCTCCAATAGCAGATACTTTTGCAGCACTTCATATTCATGCTCCTCAACCGTTTCCATCCACTTGTTTTTGTTTTTTTCCATACGAAACTGCAAAAGCATCAAAATCCTTTGTTCTTCTTTCGTGAATTTGCTGGAAATATACAACGTAGGATACCATTCTACGAATATCGTTTCTGTGCCTTCAATCAGAATATCTGAAAGCAGCTCATTGTCCAAAAACAACTCTACAATATTGTCCGAAACAGTGGATTTCGTATCAGTAGCTGGGATTTCCGTTACTTCTGGCGTACTTACCGTTTCGGGTTCTGGGGGTTTAGGCGCAAAATATTCATTCTCTTTTTCACCCGGAGCTTCCAAAACAACCTCTTTGGGCGGTGCAACATCGGGTTTGATGTCCCCCGCACGTTTGTTTTTCATTTCCTCCATGATTTCCAAGAGGCTTTTCTCTTTGGGAGGCTCCATTTCGTTAGTTTCCTCTTTTGTAATTGCAGATTCCGTAAGGGGTTCCGTAATTACAGGTTCTGCTTTGGCAGATTCCGTACCCATTTCGGGGGTTTCGTTTTCTATTATGTCAGGAGTTGTGTCCATATCGTCAGCGTTATGTTCAGTAAAAGGTACATCTTGTGCGGATTCTGCGAATTTTTCGCTTACTTTCTGTGCAAGTTTCGTTTTGATTTCGTTCAATTCCGTTTCGTAAATAGTTACGTTATCCCCATTACGTTTTGATTCCGTAATGACGTTACGTAATTCTCGCATACGATTCTTAAGTGTTCTGTAGCTATTGGGTTCAGGAGGGCGTGCCATCTATGGGAGAGTTAGGAGGTAAAATGCCTTGTTTGTTGGCGGAATATTCTGCATCCCATTCCGTAATAATGGGCATAACCGCCTCAAAGTCGCCTGTAAAAGCTGCGAAATTGATACGTAAATGTTGGCTAATGTCAAAGGTATTTTCGCCTGTAAACGCACCTTTTATCTGCGATTTCATAACTTCTTTGATAAGTTTTAGCGTATCAAAAAACCAATATTTGTCGCTGTAGGCAATGGCTGCCGAAATTGACTTTACATGCGCCATTTCATTCAGCCCTAATTTGTCTTTGAGCGAAATGAGTACGCTCAAAACTGCGCTTTGATTGGTTTTGAGGCGTTTTATTTCCGCCTCCAAGTCTTGTGTATAGGCTATCATGCCTGCTAACTGCGACTTTGAGACGGAAATGGATTCTTCTACTACGTTTATTTCGGGCATAATTTCGTGTGGTTACGTT
>JAYUZN010000872.1:0-2622 GCA_043751755.1 Bacteroidota bacterium
GACTTGGAGAACGGTGATGGCGTACAATGATTATTGCACAGCTAATGGCACAAGTTGTACCCGTCTGCCTTACTTTTCCAATCCGTCTATAACCTACGGTGGGGTAGCTATGGGGGTATCGGGTAGCAAAAATAACAGAGCCGTTTTGAATCTCACAGACGCAACGATTGCGGGGTTTCAAACTATGCCTGCCACGAGTACTTTGCTCGCAGAAACGATTTTGGGCTATCAAGTGGCGGATAAGTTCACAGGCAATTCGATTACGACTTCGGGCAACTACATTATCAATGCGAATGCACAGGTTTCGCTGCGCGCAAATGATTTTGTGTTGTTACAAACGGGGTTTGAGGCAAAGGCAAGTAGCTCATTTACAGCGTATTTGGATTATTGTTCAGCCGTTACCCGTTTGGCAAATCCAGATAATGACGAGCCGATAGGGGAAAATGAGGTCTTAGTTACAGACATGAGTTTGTCGGCTTATCCTAATCCTTTCTCGTCTTTGGCAAACATTCATTTTAGCCTAAATCAAGCTGAAAATGTGTCTATTACGGTCTTGGATTTGTATGGAAGAGAAATAATAAAACTGCTTAACAATAGCCCACAGGCTGAAGGAGAACATACAATCGAATGGAATGCGGAAAATGTGGCAAGTGGAATTTACCTTATTTCGCTCACAAGTGCAGAAAATACGCAGACTACGAAGTTGATTAAACAGTAGGATTCTGTTTAGCATGAAAAAGCCGCCTAAGTCGAAAGAGTTAGGCGGTTTTGTATATGGAACAAAAATTAAATAACTTGCCATTTTTCTCACCACTAAGGCACGAAGAAACACGAAGCTATATGGTAAAAGAAGACAACTAAGACACGCTTTTTCTTTCTTAGTTTCCTTCGTGCCTTAGTGGTAAATTATGATTTTATTCTTTTCATGTTCCTATTGCAGGTTTGGACAGAGAAAATAGGCGTAAATTCCCATGTTCTATGCCTTTTTTTGTTCATTTAAGTATTCTGTTATGGTAGCACTTACAAGCCTCATTTCCTGAAAAAATACGAACTTGCCCCTACCCAACTAAAATCCTTATTATAACGCACGCCCACCATCAAGCCCTTGCTCAATCTGCCCAAATTTGCCACAAGTTTGGGCTTTTTGGCTACGTCATCATATATATATAACAAACGAATTTCGCCTTTTACGCCCACGCCTTCGAGGTCTTCAAAAATATATTCATACTTTACCTTACGTTGCAAAATCCAATTTTCTCGGTCTGTAACAGCGTCCAAATCCGCTTTTGTAACATTGATAATGACTCCTTGTCCTGCAAAAGAAAACAAAGGCTTTAACACATAATTTTCCAAATCCGTAGGATATTCGCTTACTTCATTCAAAAAACGCGTATTTGGCACATATTGACTTTTGATAAAAGGCAGAGTATATTTGCTTATACGAAAAAACCAATTTGGGTGGCAAACCCATTCTACCTCAACGTCTTCCGTCAAATTGAACTGACGTTTCAAGTCTTCGCGGGGCAATAATTCATCAAAAATGACCCGATTATAAATGCGATGAATAGGCGTTTTTATGCCATTTTTTAGGTAAAAAAGCGTCCTTCCTTCCACAATAATCTCGCTAATGCACACTGATTTTATGCCTGTCCAATCCTCCATCACATAAAAATCTATGGCTGTTTTTTGCTGATAAGGCTCTATTTCTAACAAAATTACATTTTCTGCTGCATGATTGCCCAAAATAAATGCCTTCAAATCGGCTTTATAGCTTTCTATGTTTTCATGGGCAAATAAATAGCTAAATTCTGTGGGAATTTTATAATGTTTTTGGTACAAATTACTCAAAAATACTTGGTAGCCATACAAAGACGGAAAGCCTTGCATTTCAATGAGTTGAGGGAGCCATTCGCCCTTTTCGTCTTTGCAAACGGCAAAATCTATCGCCAACATGCCTGCAAATCCAGGGTCATTTGGCACTTTCAAAGCAGCAGGAATTGCCGATTCGCTCATAGCAATAAATTCAGGTTTGCTCACAAAATCAGCGATTTCGCGTCCTGCTTCGATGACTTTATCCCGAAAGTCATCGGGCAAAAAAATAGGCGTTTCTGCTTGCCGAAACGGAACGGGATAGTTGTAGGCTGCTGCAGATTCGTCATTCAAGGCTTGATAGGCTGCATCTGTAAAATGGCTATTGAACCACGTGCGGAGAGAAGATATCATTGGAAATGAGAAATGAGAAATGAAAAATGAAAAATTGAGTGGGCAAAGGTAAAAATAGTATGCAACATACACAAATGTTATATATTGCCATTTAGAAAATGGCAAGTACGGCAACCCGTAGCTGCCATTTTCTAAATGGCAGTGCTTTGCTAACGTTGCAGTATATTTCCCTGCATGAAAGGATAGGTATAGGTAGGATAAACCTCTCTTATCATTTTCATTTTGATGCGAATAGGCTTATTTGCCGCTTGCAAAGTGAGCGTTTTCACAACTGTTTTATAGCCAACGGCAGAAATATGTAAGGTAATATTTTCATTAATCGAATTTTCTGAAAAAATGATTTCAAAATCTCCTGTTTTGTTAGCAGTTATAAATACCTCATTTTCACCGACATAAATG
>JAYUZN010000873.1:0-3941 GCA_043751755.1 Bacteroidota bacterium
TTGTCCTAACGCACCACTTAGGGCTGTGCCTATTGCAGAGGCTGCTCCTACTCCTCCCGAAGTGAATCCGCCCCCGCCGCCGCCGCCGCCATGCGTAGCATTGCTACTTGTTCCGCCTGTATTGCCGCCATTTGCTCCGCAGAAAGAATAGCCAGAACCGCCGCCACCGCCAACAGCGTTTGTTCCCACAGCCGTTCCGCCGCCGCCATCTCCAGTTCCTGTAAAGCAGCTCCAGTTATCTCCGCCTGCACCACCGCCGCCGCCAGCTACAATTACTCTATTGGGAATGGCATTTCCGCCTGCACGCACATCACTTGCATCACCGCCATTTGCACCGCCTTTTCCTGCGCCACCGCCATTGAATAAAGCCTGACCGCCTACATATACATTCAGGACTTGCCCAGGTGTTACAATTAAGTCGCCTTTTGCACGCCCGCCTTGTCCAGGGGTAAAGCCATTCATACCAATGCCTTCTGCGCCATACGCATCTATAGTAAGGCTTGTAACACCGCCCGGAACCGTAAAGGTTTGAGCAACCCCTGTGTATGCGAAGGTTTGAGAGCCGCTTACGCCACCGCCTGTTGTAGAGGTTTCTGCGTAGTAAGTAGTCGTTCCTGGAGGGGTAACTGCAAAGTTAGTCCCACTATTACTTGTTCCCAAAATAACCCCTCCTGTTGGCACAGTGTACCAATTAATGAAGTTTCCTACCGCCGTTGCATTGAGTTGTACGGTTCCACCAGGGCAAAATACGCCCGGATTTGCCGTTACGCCCGTAGGAGGTAAAATAACCCCTACAGTAGCAGTTACAGGGCTACGTGTTGTAGAAGGAAGCCCGCTACATGCCGAAATGGTTTGGGCATAATAGGTTGTAGTTCCTGGAGGAATAATATAGAAATTTGCGCCACTTGCCGAACTTCCCAAAGAAACCCCGCCCGTAGGTACATCATACCATTCAATCGAATTTCCTGCCGAAGTCGCCGAAAGATTTATAGAACCTCCGATACAGAAAGTACTTGGTGAAGCAGTAACGCCCGTAGGTGCAGCAGGAACTGTGTTATCAAGCGTAACCGTTACTGGAGTACGTACAGAAGAAGAACAGCCATTTCCGCTCCAAGTAAAGACAACTTCCCCGTTTCCGGTTTGGTTTACCAAGTTTGTTTGTGAAGTACCATTATTATAGGAACCGCCACCGCCACCATTCGTAGGCGTATGGTACGAGCCACCGCCACCAGAATAGCCGCCTGCACCACCAGCACCATTATTTCCGCCGCCGCCGCCACCGCCAAAGCCGCCGAGGTCTATATTAGAGGTACAAGAAGTTCCGCCTGCTCCCCCTGTAAGGAAAGAAAAGCCAGGTCCGCCACATATAGCAGTAGCTCCGTCTGTCAATAAACCGCCGCCGTTTCCAGCATGAGGATTACCGCCTGTCGCGCCATTTCCATTGATTCCCCCTATGCCATCATTTGCCGGATAAGGCGGAGAACTTGCATCAGAATAGCCATCAGAACCTGATGTGCCTGTATTTGCATCCATGCCTACGGGATTTAAGGTTCCATGTCGTCCGCCGCCGCCCCCAGCAATAATCATTGGCGTATTGGAGTTGTCGGTTACAAAAGAACCGCCGCCCCCACCAGCACCAGCTGTTCCTGAAGAACCGCCCCCTTGCTGACCTACCAAAACGGTTAAGATTTGTCCGGGTGTTACGGTAAAAGTACCTGTCATATTCGCGCCTAAGCCCGCAGAACCTAATACAGCAGTGCCACCTGCGCCGCCTTGCGCCCCTTTAGCATTGATGGTTACACTTGTTATTCCAGCAGGAACCGTAAAATTTTGAAGAGAACCTGTATAACTAAAGGTTTGAGAACCCCCAACTCCTCCAGCCCCCATCAAAGTTTCTGCATAATAAGTGGTAGTTGCCGTAGGATTTACCGCAAAATTAGCCCCACTTGCACTTATCCCCAAAGAGGTTCCACCCGTAGAAACGGTAAACCAATTGACGAGATTTCCTGCCCCTGTTGTTCCATTGAGTTGAACAGGTGCATTTAGGCAAAATGGGTCAGGATTTGCTGTTACAGCCGTTGGGGGAGGGATAATGCCTAATGTAACCAACACAGAGTCGCGTGTGAGCGAAGGAAGCCCCGTACAAGTAGATAAGGTCTGGGAATAATAGGTGGTAGTAACCGAAGGCGTTACCGTAAAATTAGCCCCACTTGCCGAAGTGCCTAAGAGTGTGCCGCCTGTTGCTGCATCATACCATTGAATCGAATTTCCTGAAGAAATAGCAGAAAGCTGCACAACTCCGCCCAAGCAAGTAGTATTGGGAGAGGCGGTAGTATTTGTAGGCGCAGCAGGAACTGTATTGTCTAAGGTAACGGTTACAGGAGTACGAGTGGCAGAGTTGCACCCTGCAAAACCAGCCCATGACAGAATAATTTGTCCATTTCCTGCATTATAGCCTTGTGTATGTGTAGTATTTACACCATTTGAGTAGCTTGACCCGCCACCGCCGCCTTCCCACGAGCCACCGCCGCCGCCATAATAGCCGCCGCCGCCACCAGAACCTGCTGTTCCAGATGCACCTTCTCCGCCAAGTCCTAAGGCTCCTGCTAAACCTGAATTGAAGCCAGGATAGGTTCCCCCTATTCCGCCAGCAGATTGCGTTCCCCCTCCAGAAGCACCACTGCCACAGCCTATCGTGCCTGCCGCGCCGATTAAGCCTCCTCCAGCACCCCCATCTTCTGTACAGCCATTATAGCCCCCTGCGCCGCCGCCACCTGCTACAGCTGCTCTATTGGAGAGGGCTGCGCCGCCAAGACGAATATCCGAAGCCCCTCCGCCTCCGCCTACATTGGTAGGGAAACCCGTTGTAGGGTTGTTTGCGCCGCCATTATAGCCGCCTACATTATTGAAACTGCCCCCAGCACCGCCTACATAGACATACATGGTTTGTCCTGGGGTAACTGTTATTGTTGTTTGAATACGTCCGCCATTTCCGCCAACGCCCGTTGTTCCATCGCCTCCTTTCCCCCCCGTAGCATCTACATCTACAGAAGTTACCCCTGCTGGCACGACAAAGGTTTGTTGCGCGCCTGTATAAGCAAAAGTTTGAGAGCCACTCACGCTGCCTGTTACCGTTTCTGCATAGTAAGTAGTAGTACCTGGAGGGGTAACAGCGAAGTTTGCACCACTTGCGCTTGAGCCAATCGAAACGCCGCCAGTGGGCGCAGTGAACCAAGTAACGCCGCCGCCTGAACTAATCGCACTCAACTGCACCGTTGCTCCTGCGCAGAAATTGCTCGGGTTTGCGGTAGCACTTGAAGGAGGAGGAGGCGTTCCTGTTGTAACTGTTACAGGAGTACGTGTAGCCGAAGCACAGCCTACGCCTACCCAAGAAATCACGATTTGTCCATTGCCAGATTGAATTCCTGACGAAAAAGTGGGATTCGCAAGTGTGCCTGTCCAAGACGCCCCTCCGCCCCCGCGACCTGCGCCACAGTTATTACCTGCTGCGCCGCCGCCGCCATAATATCCACCACCGCCGCCACCTGTAGCGCCACAACTGGGGGAGAAAAAAGCATCTCCGCCAATTCCTAATATGCCACTCAATGCAACGCCAACCTGCGAACTTGCGCCTGTACCGCCCGAAGATGCACCGCCGCCGCCACCGCCACCGCCATGTGTACCAGAGCCACCTGTTCCGCCAAGGTTTCCTCCATTTGTTCCGCAACCTGTGCCACTTGTATAACCTGCACCGCCTGCGCCACCTACGAAGTTTGCGCCAACGGCTGTACCACCGCCGCCATCTCCTGTACCTGTTAGACACTGCCAGTTGTCGCCGCCTGCCCCGCCGCCGCCACCAGCTACAATTACCCTATCCGATAAGGTCGTTCCGCCGACTCGCACATCACTCGCATCTCCGCCATTTGCGCCGCCTTGTCCTG
>JAYUZN010000874.1:0-5901 GCA_043751755.1 Bacteroidota bacterium
CAAATTTGCCTCAAATTTGTAAATCTTCCCGTAATAAAACATCATTTTTAAACTATCCGAAATCTAAACTGACTGCATTGAGCGGACGCTTGCACCAGCGCAAGCTGCGTATAAAATATTAATAATCAAACTATTACCGCTCATTTACTTTCTACAAATTAAAATCATTATTTAATACGATTTTCGTAATATATCATTTTCTCAAAAAAATTTCGGCTTACGCCGAAGGGACTAAAGCGAATTGCCCTCGCTTCAGTCGCAGCCTGCTCCCCCTATGCCCCTTGAGGGGGCAGGGGGGCAGGCTGCTCCTTTGCTTGGGCAATTCGCCTACCCCTCTCCCCTTTAGGGGAAAAAGGGGGGCTTCCTCTCTCTTTTCTTTTTCCCTCTTAGCTCACAGGAAAGCGGATAGCAACCCCCTACCTAAGAGAGAAGAACAACAAGGCGGAAGCCGAGGGAGTGAATACGACTCGACTGCGGGTTGAGGTTGCGAGTGGAAACGCTGCAATACTCAGCAAGGAAGTACCAAGAGCCGCCGCGCAAAACACGAGAAACCCCTTCGTTTTTCGTATTATCAGAATTTTGTTCTATCCAAGCACTGCCGTCAAGGGGCGCGAAGTCGTAATTCTCATGCCATTCATCTCCACACCATTCCCACACATTGCCACTCATGTCATACAAGCCATAGCCATTTGCTTTTTTCTGCCCCACAGGATGCGTTCTACCATTATTTGCTACTATGTCTGCCGATTTCCACTTGCCCGAAAACGGTTTATCTCCTGAGTTTTGCCAATACCAAGCTACCTCCTCAATAGTATCACTCCCAGCATATTTAAAATTCTGCCCGCCCCTTGCTGCATATTCCCACTCTGCTTCCGAAGGCAGGCGATAGCCATTGGCTTGCGGAATAATAGCAAAATTATTTTCAATGTTATATACCTTTTCTTTACCTGTTTTTTCGCTCAACCAATTGCAATATAGCACAGCATCTTCCCAAGAAACATGCACAACAGGCTGTCTATCCTCTGTTTGTAGTTCCAGATTTGAGCCATGTTTCCAAGTTATTTGGGAATTAGACTCATATTTCCCCGTTTTCATATTCCAAGTCTTAGCCTCTTTTGCCAATTGATTTGCATTTTCCTCTGCAAACAAGCGAAACTCCCCCACTGTTACGGCATATTTGCCGATGCAAAAGGGCTTTACCTCAACTTCACGTAGCGGACTTGCCCTTGAAAGTAGCGTAGTGCCATCTTCTAACGTGGTAGCAGCGTCTGTATCCTCGGGCGACATTCCCATCATAAATTTGCCCCCTTTTACCGCTACCATATTCGGCGGAAAAATGAGCTGCTTCCGCAAAACTGCCAAAAGCTGTTCTTCCTCGTCCAAGTACAAATGCTTCAAATTCGGCATTTCTACGATAGCCCGCAATTGCCCTTCAGCAGCTACGGCAGACTTAGGCAGATGCAGGGTTTGCAGTTTTCTGAAGTCCCAAATAGGCTTGATATCCGTACAGGGGTTTCCGAGTAAGTCTAAGCTTTGCAAGTCTCTTGAAAGGTTTTCGCAGAAATTAAGGTGTTGAATTTCAAGGTGCTGAAAACTAAGATGCAGGTAGCTTTGATATAGGTCAAAAAAGGCATCATTCGGACTTTCAAGTAGCTTATGTAACAAAGTATCAAAAGACTCATTTCCCATGATTACTTGATACTCGCTGCGATTTGTTACGCTTAGGGTAAGGGAGTTTTCCCTTAGCGTTCCCCATTTTTTCAACACGATGGAGTAAGCCATTTCTCTGCGAAAATGCTGAAAATAAGGGCGTTTCGACTCCTTTTCCGCCAGAGCATCTTCATAATCTTGAAAAATAGGGAGAAAGGGGCTAACGCTGCCAGCGTGTGTGCGCAGGAAGGCGATGATTTCATGCCAATACACAAATTGCGCCTTTTCAAGTTCTGTTTTATGCCCAATCATCATGGCACATATCGCCCTATTTGGGATAAAATGGAGCTTGGGATACGCTTCTGTAAAGGCTTTTTTATCGCCCAAATCGAAGGTTTTTTGTGTGCTATCAGCTCTTGCATGATAGAGCCAACACATTTCATTATAAAATTTTTGGGTTTCAGGATACTTGCCAAAGGGGAAATCCTCTTCCGCTATCTCCCCCTCAAAGAGAGATAGTGCGAGGAAATAGTCGAAAAAAGATTGGTGGGAGAACTTGAAATAGGCTTCATTTGGCTCTCTTGTGAGAAAAGAACGGCTCTGTGCATCAATCGGTTTCATCTTTTCGATTTCCATAGCCAGTGTTTCAATTTCTGCGTATGTATGCGTTTTTGTATTATTTTCGTGTTCTGCCTTTGCAATTTTGCGAGAATACTGGAGTAATATGGGGTAATAATTGAGGTCTATTCTTTCCTCTAATTGATTTCGATTTGCGTCTTTTTCAATAATATGGCGATAAATATCGCAAAGATAGGCTGTTTTTACCTGCGTATTCCCCAGAAAATCGGCTATATAAGTAAGCAACAAGGGACTTCTAAAAAAAGAATCGCCCTCTTTGTGCTTTGCTTGTTTCACGATACGTTTGGCTTCTGCTGCATTTTTCGGCTCCTTTGCATATTTTTTGTCTATATACTCATTCACTTGTTCTTGTGTAAAAGGCTTCATTTCTACGATAAAAAATGGGCTGTCCTTCTCTATCTCTGTCCATTTTATGCCTGTAGTGTCTCCCTCTTTGGGAAGCAAGAATTGCTGCCTGCAAGTTATAATAACCTGCCGAAAACAGCAAAGTAGTGGATTAATTTTTTTAACCTGCTCAGAAAAATTTTCCCTTGCAGCTATATCTTCGTCAAAAGCATCTAAAAAAAGAATGGTATCTTCGGGATGAGGAATATCCTGAATTTGTTTAAGTACAACACTTTTTTTTACAAAGACCTTTTCCTGTGTCCGAATAGTTTTGGTTATTTGTTTGCCCGTGGGGTCTATTTCCGTTATTTCATCTGTAATCTCTCGATATTCTTCCCCGATTTCTGAAGCATTTGCATATACAAAAGCAAGGCTTAGCGCAGGATATTTTTGGGCATAGTTGCAATAGAGTTTTTGGAGAAAGGCGGTTTTTCCTAAGCCCGAATCTGCTAATATCAAAATAGGCGCATATGTTTGCAAAAAACCATCCTCAAATAAGGCTAATAAGTTTTTCCGTTCCTTGAGTTTTTTTGCTGCTTTGGGTTTTACTTTACCCATTTTTTCCAATATTGCCTTATTAAGTAGGTCATTTTCATATCCCAAGACCTCAAATGCGATAGGAAGAAGGTAGTTATCTTTGTCTAACGTAAACTCAAGTTGTTCCTTTTCCTGTAGGTATTTCTTCTTATTTCTTTCTTGGATAAGGGGCGCAAAATAGGCTTTTTTTATATCCAAAAAAGGCGCACAGCGAAACAGCAACCGCAAAAAGCAATTATAAGGCGTGAAAATCGTAGGCATATAGCTTTTATTGGCTACCTCTTTGGCTTCTTTGCGCGATTCATAATAGAAAGTTAGCAGGGTAAAAAAGCCGCCTAATAGTGCTACACAGATTACAATTCCCCAAATAGCCCTACTTTCCGTAGTATGCAGTATTGTTGAAAGATATTTTCGCGCCCCGCCTTTGTCCATATCTACTATAAGAGACAAAAGAACGCCAAGCAAAATCGTGAAAAGAGACGCAAAGAGGGTAGTTAAGGCAACTCCTCTTTTATAGGCAATGTTATTTGTGTCCATATTGATTGGGCGAGATATGAAATTTCGGCAAATATAACAAAATCTATGAGGCAGCCCAAAAACGCATTGGGGATATAGCAAATTTTCGAGCGTATTCAGGTAAGCAAGCCTCCGAATAGGGGGAATAGGGGGACACACCTTTGAAAGGCGCGTCCCCCTGCAAACGTAAATAGGTTTACCGAGTTCTAATATCGCTATCTAAGTCTATTCCTTATCTGCAATATGGCTGCCATTTTGCGTTCTTTTGCCCCTTTAGGGGCAACATGTCGGTAGCCCGAAGAAAAACATCCCAATTCCCAACATAGTTTTTCGTGCAAGCACGAATAAACGAATAAAAAATGGGGGAAATACGCATATTGCTACCGACATTTTGTCCCTACGGGACATAGCAAAGCACGATGGCAGACATATTGTTATCGGCTAAATCTGCCTAAAAAATCACAAGCTCGCCATACTCGAATAATCGAAAATATGTGCTTTGAAAAAAGACTCCTTCATTTCGCCTACATGCGCTTTAAATTTCGTTTTATGCGTTCCTGTAATGCCCGCCTCCATCGCCTCTGCCATGTTCGTAGCAGGATTTACTTGTACGCCATTTTTCCAAAAACGGAAACATAAATGAGGACCCGTAGCCAAGCCTGTACTGCCTACATAGCCTATGATATCACCCTGTTTTACAGCTCCGCCTTTTTTAATATCCTCCCCAAACTTAGACATATGCAGATATTGACTTGTGTAAGTGCCATTGTGTTTGATTTTGACATAATTGCCATTTCCGCCGCCATAACTCGCTTCTAACACAGTGCCATCTCCAATTGCCATGATGGGTGTGCCTTTTGGGGCAGCGTAATCTATGCCACTATGCGCCCGATAAATATGCAAAATAGGGTGAAAACGGCTCGTAGTAAAGCCTGAACTAATGCGCGAAAACTTTAAGGGGGCTTTCAAAAAGGCTTTGCGAATGCTATTTCCATTTTCATCATAAAAAGATTCCTTGCCATTTTGCGCGTATTTGAAGGCATAATATTCCTTGCCTTCATTGGTAAAATTGAGGGCATACACGTCTGTTACGCCTACCGATTTTCCATCTATCACTTCTTCATCAAAAATAACTTTGAACATATCGCCTTTTTTGATGCGAAAAAAGTCAAAACTCCATTGCATAACTTCCGAAATTTTGGTGGCAAGTTCAGGATTGTAGCCCGCCTTTTCGATAGAAGCATAGATAGAAGTCGAAATTTTGATAGCTACCTCGCGGCGGCGTACTTGCAACTCCTTTTTGTGTTCATACACACTGATACTGTCCCGCAAATCCACCACCACATTTTCCGCCTTGTTTTTTTCATAGACAATGTATTGAACTTGGTCGCCGTCTTTTATAACAGTACATTTTTTTCCCGGCTCAATGTCGCGCAAATCAAATACACTCAAGCTCTTTTCTATCACTTCGCAAATCGTTTCTTTATCCAATTTGTGCGACTGTAACAAACGGGCAAAGGCATCTCCCTGTGTTTGAGTTTGCGAAAAACTCGCATTTATAACCTTCATATCGTCTTCTAAGTCAAAGCCATACAAGCTCGAAGACATTTTGCGCAAATCGGGCGCGGGCAATTTGGTTTCAATACAAACTTCATTGGTTTGTTGTGTACAACCTACCGCACAAAGAACCATAGTGGTCAGTGCGAAATTTTTTATGTTATTTTTTAGCATTATAAATGATGGAATGGAAGCGAGATTACCTTCAAAAACGCCCTAAAATTAGTGTTTAAGGGGTTTTGTTGCAAAAGAAAATACTTCATTTTTTAGATACTACATATTTTTCACATAATTACAGGCTTGTTTTGGATAAAATGCAAGGCTTTTATGCTGAAATAGGGCGCAAAAGTACGAAAAGGGAAGGAATAAACAAGGATAATTTTTGTGAGGAGTTGAGAGTTGAAAGTTGAAAGTTGAAAGTTGAAAGTTGAAAGTTGAAAGTTGAAAGTTGAAAGTTGAAAGTTGAAAGTTATTATAAGTTAGGGCTTACGCAAAACCTCGCTGCCACAAGCGTCTGCTCAATGTAGTCAGTTTAGAAAATGAAGGAAATGGGGGTAGATAAATTTGTGGTATGTGTAGCGCATGCTTTAGCTTGCGTTAAACAAAAATGGACAAATT